>NZ_RWIL01000079.1:0-38264 GCF_009764635.1 Pseudomonas sp. PB103
CTGCGGCACGCTGCGATCTTTTGACCTGGGCTTTTTCAAGATCAAAAGATCGCAGCGTGCCGCAGCTCCTACAAGTGTTTCAGTGCACCTATCACGAATAATTTTCCAAAATTTATCTTGCGCGCAAAATATTTGCGCTATACATTTGCCTCGTACTTACTTAGCGCGCAAACAATTAGCGCAAACCATGACACCCAAAGAGGCTCACATCATGCAAACGCTCTACACCGCAATCGCAACCTCCACCGGCGGCCGTGATGGTCGTGCGATCTCCAGCGACAATATTCTCGACGTCAAACTCGCCACCCCCAAAGAACTCGGCGGTGCTGGCGGCGCGGCGACCAACCCTGAGCAGCTGTTCGCAGCCGGTTACTCGGCCTGCTTCATCGGCGCGCTGAAATTCGTTGCCAGTCAGACTCAACGCAAAATCCCCGACAACGCCTCGATCACCGCCCACGTCGGCATTGGTCAAATCCCCGGCGGCTTTGGTCTGGACATCGATCTGCATATCAGCCTGCCTGGCCTGGAACAAGCCGACGCGCAATCACTGGTCGACGCCGCTCACCAGGTTTGCCCGTACTCCAACGCCACCCGTGGCAACGTCGACGTACGCCTGCACGTCACTGTCTGAACAAAGCAAAAGATCGCAGCCTGCGGCAGCTCCTACAGGGGTACATATGTAGGAGCTGCCGCAGGCTGCGATCTTTTGATCTTACTGACAGGCACAAAAAAGCCCGACTCAATGGTCGGGCTTTTTCTTTCCGCAAAAAGCAGTGCTTATTTAGCACGGCCTTTGTAGGAACCGCCTTCGCGGGTGTCGATTTCGATCTTGTCACCGATTTCGATGAAGTCAGCAACCTGCAGCTCAGTACCGTTGGCCAGTTTGGCTGGCTTCATGACTTTGCCCGAAGTGTCGCCGCGAGCCGAACCTTCGGTGTAGTCAACTACACGTACGATGGTGGTCGGCAGCTCTACGGAAACCAGACGCTCTTCGAAGAAGATCGCTTCGCAAACATCGGTCATGCCTTCTTCAACGAAAGGCAGAACGGCTTCGATGTCTTCAGCGTTCAGCTCGTACATGGTGTAGTCGGTGGTGTCCATGAACGTGTAGGTGTCGCCGCTGATGAAGGACAGGGTCGCTTCTTTGCGGTCGAGGATTACGTCGTCCAGTTTGTCGTCAGCGCTGTAAACGATCTCGGTCTTGTAACCGGTCAGCAGGTTTTTCAGCTTGGTCTTCATGATCGCGCTGTTACGGCCCGATTTGGTGAATTCAGCTTTCTGAACCAGCCAAGGATCGTTTTCGAGACGGATCACGGTACCGGGTTTCAGTTCTTTACCAGTTTTCATTGCGAATATCCGAATTTGGATGGGATTTACAAAAATCTAGGCCGCGTATCATATCCAATTTAGGTAAAACTGTACCAGCGCTGCGGCAAGATCGGCCTGCAAGCCTTGTTCCAGACACCATTTTTCGGCATTTTCCTGCAGTTCCGGCCAGTGTTTGCAGCTTGCCAACCAGTGTTCACCGATCGGTTGCCCGGCACTCCAGGCTCGCCAAAGACCGTTCATCGCCTCAGCGGCGGCCGGCGAAAGGCCTTTGGTGTACAGCGCCAAAAAGGCGTCGAGCTTGTCCAGGTGGATGTCTTCGTCCTGCTGATAGATGTGCCAGAGCATCGGTCGCCCCGCCCATTGCGCGCGAACGAAAGAATCCTCGCCGCGCACGGCGTTGAAATCGCAGCACCACAACAGGTGATCATATTGATCCTGTCGGACGAACGGCAGCACCTGCACGGTCAATGACTGCCGTACATGGATCGCACCGACCGTCAGGGTTTCAACCCCGAGCCAGTGCGCAACATCGCCAAGAATGCGCCCTTCCGGCACCAACAGATGAGTCGGCGTGGCGTCCGCTGCCAATACGTCCAGCCAACTGGCCAGCCCGGCATTCTCGTAGGCAAATAACGAAATCAGCTGTGCCTCAGGCGCGCGATCAATGCCTAGGCCTTGCAGGAATTTTCGCTGCGCCTCGGGGTCCTGCTGAAACTGCTGACGCTGTTCAAGCAATCCACGCTCACGCAGCAAGCCGCCAGTACCGGGCTGGAAGCCGGGGAAAAAGAAGATCTTCTGCACCGATTTGTATTTCACCGATGGCAGACCGTGGCAGCCGATGACCCAGTCCTCGGCGCTGAGGTAGTCGAGGTTCATCCATAACGGTGGCTTTTCGCGCGCGGCCATGGCGTCCATGTAATCACTGGGCAACTGACAGGCAAACGCAGCGATGACCACATCCGCCGCGTCAGTCTGTGTCCACTCACTCGGCCAGAGGCGAACTTCGACGCCCTGCTGCGATTGCTGCGCAGCGTTGACGTCGATGTCCGGGCAGATCCGTTCGAACGCACGCAGGTCATCGACCCACAGGCGCACCGCCAAAGAGTGCTCGGCGACCAGTTGCCGGGCCAGGCGCCAAGTCACGCCGATGTCGCCATAGTTGTCGACCACGGTGCAGAAAATATCCCAGCGGGTGTTCACTTCCGGCATTCAAGACTCCCGTTGGCAAAAGCCGTAATTGTCCGCATAAATCACCTCGCGCAGAAGAGCCGACGGCGATTAATCTTCGTGCGACAATCGCCACTTGCCCGCAATCATCCGCCAGGAGGCAGCCATGCCCTATCGTCTCAACCCGCGTCGCCCCTTGCCTGTTCAGCTTAGCGCGCTGCACCTGACCGGCAGTATTGCCTTGGGCCTGTGGCTGGGGTTTCTCGCCATTGCGCTGACCTGCTGGCTGCTGTCGCGTTTTCTGTTCACCGAACAGTTGGCACCGGTTGCTCAGGCGGTGCAGCAATTGGCCAAGCCGCCGGTGACCGTCCAGGTGCAACCAGATATCCCGCCGCAAAGTCCGCTGTTCGACCAGTACGAAGAAAACCTGCGCAAGAACGAACAGCAGGTTCGACTCGATCAAGCGCGCAGCAGCTCGCGAAATCAGTCCAACCCTAAATGCCAGTTCTGGCTGCAACAGGATCAGACCGCCCCGAGCGAAAAGAGCCGCGCCAACGTCCTACAATTCTGCGATTGATCATGAACAAGCACACGGTTCACCAACTGATTATCGACAAGCTGCGCGTTGACCTCGACATCGCCGAACGCGCCGCGCAAACCGCCTACGAAACCGCGACTCACGAAGAGAACATCGCCGAAAACAAGTACGACACGCTGGGGCTTGAGGCGTCTTATCTGGCTGCGGGTCAGGCAAAACGCGTCGAGGAAATTCGTCAGTCACTGGCGCTGTGCCAGAACTTGACGCTGCGCGCCTATGACGAAAACCGTGGAATCGAGATCGGCGCCCTGCTCGGTCTGGAAGACGAAAAGGGTCGCGAGCAATGGCTGTTTCTGGCGCCGGATGCGGCCGGCCTGAAAGTCGATGTGGTGGGTCAGCCGATTACCGTCATCACCCCGCGCTCGCCACTGGGTAAAAGCCTGCTGGGCAAGTTCGAAGGCGATGAGGTGGAGATTCTGGTGGCAGGCACCCGGCAACAATTTGCTGTCACCGAGGTGCTTTAAAAGGGTTGCTTAGTGAACGGGCAGTTCGACGCCGTCGAACAGCTCTTCCAGCTCTTGCTTGTTGTGGCACTGAATGGCTTTGGCCATGACTTCGCGGGTCAGGTGCGGCGCAAACTTCTCGATGAAGTCGCACATGAAACCGCGCAGGAACGTACCGCGACGGAAACCGATCTTGGTGATGCTCGATTCGAACAATTCGCTGGCATCCAGTACCACCAGATCGCTGTCGAGTTTGCTGTCGACCGCCATTTTCGCCACGATGCCCACGCCCAGACCCAGGCGCACGTAGGTTTTGATCACGTCGGCGTCGGCCGCAGTGAACACCACTTTCGGCGTCAGGCCACGATGGCTGAACGCTTCGTCGAGTTTCGAACGGCCGGTGAAACCGAACACGTAAGTCACGATCGGGTATTCAGCCAGCGCTTCGAGGGTCAGCTTCGGCAGTTTGGTCAGCGGGTGACCTTGCGGCACGACTACGCAGCGGTTCCAGCGGTAGCACGGCATCATCACCAGATCGCCGAACAGCTCCAGTGCTTCAGTGGCGATCGCAAAATCGACGGTGCCGTCTGCGGCCATCTCGGCGATCTGCATCGGCGAACCCTGGTGCATGTGCAGCGCCACGTCCGGGTATTGCTTGATGAAGTTGCTGATCACCGGCGGCAGGGCATAACGCGCTTGGGTGTGCGTGGTGGCAATCGACAGGGTGCCCTTCTTCTCGTTGGAGAATTCCTGGGCGATCTGCTTGATGCTTTCTACCTTGCGCAGAATCTCACCGGCAGTGGTGATGATGCGCTCGCCGGCCGGGGTGACGCGGGTCAGGTGCTTGCCGCTGCGGGCAAACACTTCAACGCCGAGTTCGTCTTCCAGCAAGCGGATTTGTTTACTGATGCCCGGTTGCGAGGTGTACAGGCTTTGGGCTGTAGCGGAAACGTTGAGGTCGTGGTGCGCCACTTCCCAGATGTAGCGCAATTGTTGAAGCTTCATATGTATCCCTCAAAGCAGGTAGACGCCACGGGCATCAGCGACGGTATATAACTATATTAATGGTTTGAAGAATAAATCTAGAACTTTTTTATCAAAGTGCCATTATTCCCGCTTCAGCGATCCTCCCGCCGCCGGCGCTCCACCAATGGCACCAGATAAACCGGCACCTTGGCCAACTGCAGAACCCGAGCCGCCGTGCGCCCCAACGGCGTTTCCGCGCCCACCCCGTGACTGTGGCTACCTACGATCAGCAAATCGACCGAGAGTTTCTGCGCCTGGTCGAGAATCACCTGCGACGGATCGCCCTGCAGCACGCGCACCGCGCGAATGCGTTGCAGATCCTGCTCGCCGTCCTCGCCCAATTCTTCACGAAAGCTTTCCAGCACCCGCTGTTCAATATTGGCGATGACTGTTTTCAGACCCTGGCTGTGAAAATCGTTCAATGCCTGCTCGTCGAGATAGCTCTGCAACACCGATTCGGCGAACAGCCCCATCGGTTCTACCGCGTGCACCACATACAAGTCGGCATTGAACGTTCGCGCCAACGCCAGGGCATGCTGCATCACTAACGGTGCGTACAGACCGAGGTCAGTGGCATACAGCATCGAACGAATCATATGACCTCCTCGCAAGCCAACAATGGCGGAGATTTGATTCAGCTTAGCAGTGCCTTGGCGAGTACGACGTGCGGTGCAACGTCTTGAACCGTTTGGGCTTTAGACCGACGGTTCGTTGCTGATGCCGTGCGGCACATGGCCGGTGGCAACCACTTCGCGGGCGAGTTCGCAATGCCCGGCCTGATCGTCGAAGAACACGTCGGCTGCGAATGCTTCGAGAAACGCCGATTTGGTCAGACCGCCGAGAAACAGTGATTCGTCGAGACGGATATCCCACTCGCGCAAGGTGCGGATCACCCGTTCATGCGCAGGTGCCGAACGTGCGGTGACCAGCGCGGTGCGGATCGGGCAATCGTCGTCGGGAAACTCGCGCTGCAGCAGATTGAGCGCTGCCAGAAAGCCCTTGAACGGCCCGCCACGCAGCGGTTCGCGTGCAGATTCACGCTCCTTGGCCTGAAACGCTTCGAGCCCGCCGGATTGATAGACGCGCTCCGACTCGTCGGAAAAAATCACCGCGTCACCGTCGAAGGCGATGCGCAATTCGTCGCTGGCCGCACGGCTGGCGCCACCGGACAGAATGGTCGCTGCGGCAAAACCGGCGTCCAGCGCCGCACGTACGTCTTCGGCATGGGTCGACAGAAACAGATCACAACCAAACGCTTTCAGATACGGGTACGGGCTGCGCCCGCCGACAAACGCCGCGCGGGAAATCGCCAGCCCGTAATGGTGAATCGAGTTGAACACGCGCAGCCCGGTATCGGCGCTATTGCGCGACACCAGAATCACCTCGACCCGCGCGCGGCCGAGGCGGCTGTTGAGTTTCAGGAGTTTTTCCACCAGCGGGAAGGCATCGCCGGGCGCCAAAATCTCGTCTTCGTGCTCGATCTGATATTGCCTATAGGCTTCGACGCCGCTCGACAGGTACACCTTGTGACTCTCGCTCAGGTCGAACAAGGCGCGCGACGAAATCGCCAGCACCAGTTTGTCATCGATGTTCTTGGCCATGCATTCCCCCAAAGCGACCGGCTTAAACGTTGCGTCGGTCGATAAAACGTAAAGTGCGATACAGCGCTTCGATGCGCGGCAACTGACAACCCGCCGCTTTTGCTGCCGCCAGTGGTCGAGCGTAGATTGCGTCCAGCTCCAGCGGTCGCTTATGTAGAAAGTCGTGGTACATGCTCGGCCAGTAGTCGGGCATTTTCTCGGTCATCGTGAACAGGAAATCGGCATAACCGGCCGGCACCTCCAAGCCACACGCCTTGGCACCCTGCACGACCTCAGCCATCAACGCCTGAATCAGCGCGCGACTGTCGCCATCGGCCATCAGCGGCGTGGTACCCGCACCGAGGAGCACCGACAGGCCGTTATAGGGAATATTCCAGACCAGTTTCTGCCAGCGCGCCTGATGCAGATTGGGCATTGCCTGCGAATCGAGACCGGCGGCGCGGAACAGGCCAGCGCCTTCTTCAACGATGGCCATGCGCGCCACTTCATCAAGCGCCGGACCGCTGTGATAGCCGACGTTCACCGCCCCCAGGGCTTGATGGGTTATCAGCCCGGGCTCCTCGCGATGCACACAGATCAGACACAAGCCGCCGAGCAGATGGAGGGAATCGGGAAGCAGTTCACGCAGGCTGTCTTCGACATCAAGACCGTTTTGCAGAACCAGCACTTTCGCATCAGCCTTGGCCGCCTGAACGATTGCAGGCGCGAGGCCAGCGTTGCTGGTGGTTTTCGCGCCGACCAGCAGCCAGTCACACTTGGGCATGTCCTCGGCCGCTGAATAGGCTTGCACCGGATTCAGCGTCAGTTGACCGTGCACCGCACTGTTCACCTGCAACCCGCGCTCGGCGACTGCCGAAAACTCGCTGCGCAACAGAAAGTGCACATCGAACCCGGCACGCGCCAGCATCAATCCGTAGAAACCACCAATTGCGCCGGTGCCAATAATCCCCACTTTCGGTTTATCAAAGCCTGGTTTATCCACTGTCCCGATCATGGCAACTCCTCTGCAATTCGACCCAGTGCCTGCGCCAACGCCGCGTTCAGCGCATCGGCCGTCAGGCGCGTGTGCAATGCCCCAAAGAACTCACCGTCGCGCACCACAAACAGCGCCGGCAAATGAAAGACCTGATAACGCTCGACCAACCCGCCGTTGTCACCGGCATCGATCCAGCACAGGCGATCGATGGCCAGTTCGAGCCCCGGCAACACTTCGCGGGCATAACGGCAACTGGCGCAGCCGACACTGGTGAAAATCACCAACGAAACGCCGCTCATCGCCAACAGCCGTTGGTCGGCGTCGAAATCGGTCAGTTCGGATTCGACCACTATACTGGGGGAAACAATGTCAAATGGCCGACACAGGGAGTCTGTGCTCATGGGACGTTTCATTCCTCATCCGGACGAGGTGCCGGTTGAATTAACCTTGCTCAAGCCTGAGTGTATTTCCAGGCAACAGCTGCACACTATCAGCCTCGGCGGCATCGCTTGCAATTACCACCGTGCCTGGCGCCATGGCACGGCGCTGCAAGTGCGCATGCCGACACTCAATGCCGACATCTGTTATCCGGGCTATGTGGCGTGGTGCCTGCGGCGCAAAAAGGGTTATCTGGTGGGGATCGCATTTACCGATGAACAGACGCTGTTCAGCGCGCGAATGGGTGAGCAGGTGTGTCAGATCGAGCGCTACTGCCGTCTGCATGAAACCCACGATGACCTGCAGGAAATTCAGGCAGTGGCCCTGCAATGGGTCGAGCAACACGCCGACGAGTTCTCCCACGATAGCGTGCGCAAGGCTTTTGCGCAGCCAGCGCTGGACTAAAGCACCTTTTGCCCATTGTCTAGCAGGCGCTTTACGCGCTAAGGTTCCGCTCCCCGACGCGCTTAAATCTGCTGTGCTCCGCCGCGCGGGGATCGCTGGCGGCCGGCACCCGTGACCTGACGAGTAAACGATGGCTGATTTACCGATCAACGACCTAAACGTCGCCTCTAACGAGACCCTGATCACTCCTGATCAGCTCAAGCGTGATATCCCTCTGAGCGACGCCGCCCTGCGCACCGTCACCAAGGGCCGCGAAGTCATTCGCAACATTCTTGATGGCACTGACCACCGTCTGTTCGTAGTGATCGGCCCGTGCTCGATCCACGACATCAAGGCTGCCCACGAATACGCCGATCGCCTGAAGGTGCTGGCGGAGGAAGTCTCCGACACCCTGTATCTGGTCATGCGCGTGTATTTCGAGAAGCCACGCACCACCGTCGGCTGGAAAGGCCTGATCAACGATCCATACCTGGACGACTCGTTCAAGATTCAGGACGGCCTGCACATCGGTCGCCAGTTGCTGCTGGATCTGGCCGAAAAAGGCCTGCCAACCGCCACCGAAGCCCTCGACCCGATCTCCCCGCAGTATCTGCAGGATCTGATCAGCTGGTCGGCCATCGGCGCGCGCACGACCGAATCGCAGACTCACCGTGAAATGGCCTCTGGCCTGTCCTCGGCGGTCGGCTTCAAGAACGGCACCGACGGCGGCCTGACCGTGGCGATCAACGCCCTGCAGTCGGTCTCCAGCCCGCACCGTTTCCTCGGCATCAACCAGGAAGGTGGCGTGTCGATCGTCACCACCAAAGGCAACGCCTACGGTCACGTGGTGCTGCGCGGCGGTAACGGCAAGCCGAACTACGATTCCGTCAGCGTCGCCCTGTGCGAGCAGGCGCTGAACAAGGCCAAAATCAAGCCGAACATCATGGTCGATTGCAGCCACGCCAACTCCAACAAGGACCCGGCCCTCCAACCGCTGGTGATGGAAAACGTCGCCAACCAGATCCTCGAAGGCAACCAGTCGATCATCGGCCTGATGGTTGAAAGTCACTTGAACTGGGGCTGCCAGGCGATTCCCAAAGACCTCGCCGACCTGCAATACGGCGTGTCGATCACCGATGCCTGCATCGACTGGTCTGCCACCGAGAACACCTTGCGCAGCATGCACGCCAAGCTCAAGGATGTTCTGCCGAAACGTCAGCGCAACTGATTCAGCGTTTCGCAGGCATAAAAAAACGCCGGGCATTGCCCGGCGTTTTTGTGTGTGCGGTTCAGATCTTCGCGGCGCGGCGCTGATGACGCTCCATGTAGCGCTCGACGTAGGAGCACGACGGGATCACCGTGTAGCCCATTTCTTCGGCGTACTGCAGCGCGCTTTCGGTCAGCGCAGCGGCAATGCCACGCCCGCGCAGGGCGTTGGGCACAAACGTGCGGTAAATATCCAGGGTCTGTTTCCCCAGATCCATATAGGTCAGGTAGGCACGATGACCGTCCACATTGGTCTCGAACTGATGACCAGCCTGGTCATGGTGGATGGACAACGCCTCGCTCATCACTACTCCTCGCGGGTCTTGGATTCTGACCCCTACCTTACCGATGTTTTTCCGGCGAAGGAACATCTACGCCACCCCGTGCCTGTTGGACACCGAGAAGAGCCACACCGATCTCGCGCAACCGAGCACCTGATAAATAGTAGGCACCATTGGCAAAAATGCTCAAGGTGCGCTCGTCATCAAGCCGGTTGACGGGGGTTGCTCCGATGGACGCAGGGGTGGTTGGGGAGAAGATCTTCCCAAGCCGCTCACCTGAACATTGCCGGATGTTGAGACTTAAGACGTGCAACCTTTTTTAAAGTCACCTCAACATGGACAAAAGATAAGCGAAGCAGCACGCAAAATCGGAACAAAAGTGTGGACGAATTCATCTAGAAAGACTTTAGCCAAGACTGCAAAAACAGCACACCGTAACGGGAACTTTTTCTGATTAACTCGCTCAGTGCGGGGCTTGCAGCTGGATATTTTTTATACAGTGCAGTTAAAAGTTGCTCGAAAAAGAATCAGCGCCTACAATTTTTTTTGCTTCTTGCGCTACGTCAGTTTACTTACTACAAGTAATGGGTAGTATGTACGCCGGCTATTTCCTCAATCGTGAGGAGACAGCCACTTAATTTGAAAGTCCTTGAAGGGGAACACGATGAACAACGTTCTGAAATTCTCTGCTCTGGCTCTGGCCGCAGTTCTGGCTACCGGTTGCAGCAGCGCATCGAAAGAAACCGAAGCACGTCTGACCGCTACTGAAGACGCAGCTGCTCGCTCCCAGGCTCGTGCAGACGAAGCTTACCGTAAAGCTGATGAAGCTCTGGCTGCTGCTCAAAAAGCACAACAGACTGCTGACGAAGCTAACGAGCGTGCTCTGCGCATGCTGGACAAAGCTAGCCGCAAGTAATAATCCCTCGGGATTGTTATCAAGCCGATCCGATGTCTGGGTCGGCTTTTTTGTGCCCGATGCTTTTGTCCAGGCAATAAAAAACCCGCCGGCGCGTGAAGCGTCGGCGGGTTTTTTATTGCCTTATTGCTGCAAATCGATTGGCGCACTCGAAACAATCGGTGCCGAGGTAGTCGGCGTGCCGATTTCCGTAGGCAGGCCATCTTCAGCTGCCACCACATCGCGCACCACATCCCAGTTCATGCGCAGGTTGTTGGTGACGTCTTCACGCTTGAGCATCGCGTTGATCACTGCAGTGTGCTTGTCGACTACCGACGGGTTGCCCTTGTCGTCGATCGGCGTGTGCGCTTCCAGATAAACCTTGCCGCCACTGCGACCGAACTTGTAGGCGTCGTTGAGGATGCGCACCGATGTGCCGACCGGCACCATGCTGGCCATCTCCAGCACATTGTTGTTGAACATGCGGAAGCAGCCGTGGCTGGTGCGCATGCCGATCCCGAATTTCTTGTTCGAACCGTGGATCAGATAACCCGGCGTGCCCAGCGTGAACTTGAACGGGCCCAATGGATTGTCCGGGCCGGCCGGCACTACGTTTGGCAGCGGATCACCATCGGCGGCGTGTTCAGCCTTGATCGATGCGGGCGGCGTCCAGGTCGGATTTGGCGTCTTGGCGATGATCGAGGTGTGGGCGATCGGCGAACCCCAACCTTCACGACCGATACCCAGCGGGAACGTGTAAACCACGTTCTTGCCTTTCGGGAAGTAGTAGAGGCGGTACTCGGCGAGGTTGATCACGATGCCTTCGCGCGGGCCCGGCGGCAGAATAAAGCGGGTCGGCAAGACGATTTCAGTGCCGGCGCCCGGCAACCAGGCATCGACGCCCGGGTTGGCCGCGACCATTTCCGAATAACCCAGATCGTAGGTCGTGCCCAGATCGGCGAAGGTGTCTTCGTACTTGGCCTTGATCACCTGGACCTGGCCGATGATGTCTTCACCGGGCGGTGGCAGGGGGAACTCCAATGCAGCAACGGGACCGGCCACACACAGGGCGGCAAGTGACAGGCAGCGGGTGACGGCAGGAAAGCGCGGCAACATCCGGAAAATCCTTCGCATGATCAACAAGGGTATAAGAGCGCGATTGTACACCGCACTTTGAATATTCGGGGAGCCACGCCGATGGACCGTGCTGAATGCGAAAAGATCGCAGCCTTCGGCAGCTCCTACAGGATTACGCGAACCCATGTAGGAGCTGCCGAAGGCTCGGGCCGCGATCGGACGATCTTTTGACCTTAAAGCTCGAATCGCAGCTCAGGCCAGATCGGCGAGGTGCCGCGCTTCTGCGATTCCAGAATCGCCCGGCACAGCGAACACAAGCGCTGATCCTGGAACACCCGGCGATCAACGCTCGACCAGCGCGGTTGCGCCGGGAGCAAGCCGCCGCACAGGGTGCGATCAGCCGAACCACCGAGTTCGAGTTGCCGGGTCACCAGATGCACCCGCACTTCCTGACAGGCGAACAGATCCAGCTGCTCGTCAGGCTCGATCAGTTGGTAGGCAAACAGGGACCAGGCAGAACGCGACATCGGGGGCTCCAAATAAGGGGGCGCCACATTAGCCGAAAGCCTGCCCTTAGAAAAGCCTCATAACAGCGGTTTTAGCGTCGGCCAGACATTTTCCAGCAACTTGCCCTGAGCCCCGGCTGCCGGGTGCAGTCCATCGGCCTGCATCAAGTCCGGATGACCGCCGACGCCGTCGAGGAAAAACGGTACCAGCGGGATCTTTTTATCGTCGGCGAGTTTGCCGTAGACCTCAGCGAAAGCATCGGTGTAGCGCTTGCCGTAATTGGGCGGCAGTTGCATGCCGAGCAGCAGGACCTTGGCGCCGCTCTGACGGGAGCTGTCGATCATCAAGGCAAGATTTTGTTGCAATTGAGTTGGCGGCATTCCGCGCAAGCCATCGTTGCCACCCAGTTCAAGGATCACCAGCGCCGGTTTATGCTCTGCAAGCAGCGCCGGCAGCCGCGCCTGGCCTCCGGCACTGGTGTCGCCGCTGATCGAGGCGTTGACCACTTTATCGTCGAAACCCTCCTGTTTGAGCCGTTGCTCCAGCAACGACACCCACCCCAAGCGGGTATCCAGGCCGAAACCGGCGCTGATACTATCGCCAACGATCAGGACAGTACCCGCCGCTGCGTTCTGGGCCATGCACATGACGGCCAGGCCAGCACTCAAAAACCATACACGCATCGGATTCTCCATGGGCGCAAGCATTCTCACCGCGAAGAACCTCAGCAAAGTGGTTCCCAGCGCGGAAGGTGAACTGACTATCCTGCACGAACTCAGCCTGGAACTGAACAAGGGCGACAGCCTGGCCATTGTAGGCGCGTCCGGTTCCGGCAAATCCACCCTCCTCGGCCTGCTCGCCGGCCTCGACCTGCCGAGCAGTGGCGAAGTCATCCTCGCCGGACAGAGCCTGAGCAATCTCGATGAAGACCAGCGCGCGCGCATTCGTGCCGAGCACGTCGGTTTCGTCTTTCAATCGTTTCAACTGCTCGACAGCCTCAATGCGCTGGAAAACGTCATGCTGCCGCTGGAGCTTGATGGCCGCAAAGACGCGCGCGAGCGTGCGACGGAACTGCTTCAGCGCGTCGGCCTCGGCCAGCGCCTGACGCACTCGCCGCGTCAGCTCTCCGGTGGCGAACAGCAACGCGTGGCAATTGCCCGCGCCTTTGCCGCCGAGCCCGATGTGCTGTTTGCGGA
The DNA here is from genome assembly GCF_009764635.1 of Pseudomonas sp. PB103. Taxonomy (NCBI): domain Bacteria; kingdom Pseudomonadati; phylum Pseudomonadota; class Gammaproteobacteria; order Pseudomonadales; family Pseudomonadaceae; genus Pseudomonas; species Pseudomonas sp. PB103. The sequence continues at coordinate 13,185 of NZ_RWIL01000079.1, forward strand.
TGAGCCCACCGGCAACCTCGACAGCCACACCGGCGAGCGCATCAGCGACTTGCTCTTCGAATTGAACAAGGAACGCGGCACCACCCTGGTGCTGGTGACCCACGACGAACGCCTGGCCCATCGCTGCCGGCGCCTGATCCGTCTTGAAGCCGGGCTGTTGGTCGCCCCTCTGGAGCCTTGATGGCACGCCTGCCGCTGTTGCGTCTGTTCAGTCTCGCCATTCGCCAACTGCTGCGCGATGCCCGCGCCGGGGAATTGCGGGTGTTGTTCTTCGCGTTGGTCGTGGCGGTGGCGGCGAGTACCGCCATCGGTTACTTCGGCGCCCGCCTCAACGGCGCGATGATGTTGCGCGCCACTGAGTTTCTCGGCGCCGATCTGGTCCTTGAAGGCAGCTCGCCGACCCGCGAAGAACAAATCAAGAGCGGCACCGAGTTGCGCCTGCAGCATGCACAGGTGGTGGAGTTCTCCAGCGTCATTGCCACTGACAATGGTATTCAGTTGTCGAGCATCAAAGCCGTCGACCGCACCTATCCGTTGCGCGGCGAACTTAAAAGCGCCCCGGCGCCCTTTGCTGCGGAAGACGTTGGCGGCGAGCCGCAACCCGGCGAAGCGTGGGTCGAAGCGCGCCTGCTGACGGCGCTCGATCTGAAGATCGGCGACAGCATCGATGTCGGCATGAAGACACTGACGCTGGCCCGCGTGCTGACTTACGAGCCGGATCGCGCCGGCAACTTCTACAGCCTGACACCGCGGGTGATGATCAACCTCGACGACCTCGCCGCCACTGGCGTGGTGCAACCCGGTAGCCGCGTGAGTTACCGCGAACTGTGGCGCGGCGAACCGCAGGCGCTGGAAACCTATCGGCAGCTGATCAAACCAGGCCTTGCAGCCAACCAGCGGATTCAGGATGCCCGCGATGGCAACCGGCAGATTGGCGGTGCGCTGGGCAAGGCCGAACGTTATCTGAACATGGCCAGTCTGGTCGCTGTGTTGTTGGCCGGTGTAGCGGTAGCGTTGTCGGCGAACCGTTTTGCCAGCCGCCGTTTTGATGCCAGTGCGCTACTGCGTTGCCTGGGATTGTCGCGGCGGGAAACCATGCTGCTGTTCAGCATTCAACTGACGGTACTCGGTTTGCTCGCTGCCCTTAGCGGTGCGCTGCTCGGCTGGCTGGCGCAATTGGGCCTGTTTGCCCTGCTGCATGATCTGTTGCCAAGCGACGTTCCAGCGGGCGGTCTGTTCCCGGCGATCGCCGGGATCGGCACCGGGCTGGTCGCACTGGCCGGATTTGCTTTGCCGCCTTTGGCAGCGTTGGGTCGTGTGCCGCCGCTGCGGGTTTTGCGTCGCGACATGTTGCCGATCCCGTCGAGCACCTGGATGGTTTACGGGGCGGCACTCGGTGCACTCGGTTTGATCATGTGGCGCCTGAGCCTGGATCTGCTGCTGACGTTCGCCTTGCTTGGCGGTGGCGTGATCGCCGCGCTGGTGCTCGGCGGCTTGCTGCTGTTGCTGCTCAATAGCCTGCGGCGAATGCTCGCCCGCGCTTCGTTGCCATGGCGGCTGGGCTTGGGTCAGTTGCTGCGTCATCCATTGGCCGCGGCGGGCCAATCGCTGGCATTCGGCCTGATCCTGTTGTCGATGGCCTTGATCGCCCTGCTGCGCGGCGAACTGCTCGACACCTGGCAAAACCAGTTGCCGAAAAACGCGCCCAACTATTTCGCCCTGAACATTCTGCCCGCAGACAAACAGGCCTTCACTGATCACCTTGTCAACGTGTCGGCTCAGGCGGCGCCGTTGTATCCGGTGGTGCCGGGGCGATTGATCAGCATCAATGGTGAAGCGGTGCAGCAAATCGTCAGCAAGGATTCCGCTGGCGACCGTGCAGTACAACGCGACCTGAGCCTGACCTGGGCCGCCGATTTGCCAGCGGGCAACAAACTGACGGCGGGCACGTGGTGGAGCGAACAACCAGTAGACGACGTTCCGGGTGTCTCGGTCGAAGGCAAAGTCGCCGAGAGCCTGAAACTGAAACTCGGCGACCACATGGTGTTCAGCGTCGGCGGGGTCAATCGTGAAGCGAGGGTCACCAGCCTGCGCGAGATCAACTGGGATAACTTCCAGCCGAACTTCTTCATGATCTTCCAGCCCGGCACCCTCAAGGACCTGCCGGCGACCTACCTGACCAGCTTCTACCTGGCGCCCGGTCACGACCAACAGATTGTCGAGCTGTCGCGCGCATTCCCGGCCGTGACCATTCTCCAGGTCGAAGCCCTGCTCGAACAACTGCGCAGCATCCTCGCCCAGGTCACCCTGGCCGTGGAATATGTGTTGTTGTTTGTGCTGGCGGCGGGAATGGCGGTGCTGTTCTCTGGCCTGCAAGCGACGCTGGATGAGCGCATCCGCCAAGGCGCGTTGCTGCGTGCGCTGGGCGCCGAGCGGCAATTGCTGATCAAGGCGCGGCGTATCGAGTTTGGTTTGCTCGGCGCAGTCAGCGGTTTGCTCGCAGCCATTGGCTCGGAAGTGGTCAGTCTGGTGCTCTATCGCTACGCCTTCGACTTGCCATGGCATCCGCATCCCTGGTTGCTGGTGCTGCCATTGATTGGCGCTGTACTGATCGGTGGTGCGGGCGTATTCGGTACGCGTCGGGCGCTCAATGCAAGTCCACTGACAGTGTTGCGCGAGGGTTGATAGACTCCAGCGGTCTTAATCACAAGAAGTTGCCATGAGCCGTTATCGCCCTCCCCGTACCGCCGGCACCGCGCTGATCACCCCTGAAGGTGAAGCGCGGATGCGTGCCGAATTCCATGAGCTGTGGCATGTGCGTCGCCCGCAGGTCACGCAATCGGTCAGCGAGGCTGCAGCGCAAGGTGACCGTTCGGAAAACGCCGAATACACCTACGGCAAAAAGATGCTGCGCGAGATCGACAGCCGCGTGCGCTTTCTGACCAAACGTCTGGAAGCGCTCAAGGTGGTCAGCGAAAAGCCCAGCGATCCGAACAAGGTCTACTTCGGCGCCTGGGTGACCATCGAGGACGAAGACGGCAAGCAATCGCGCTACCGCATCGTCGGCCCCGATGAACTGGATCTTAAACTGGGTTTGATCAGCATCGATTCACCGCTGGCCCGCGCCTTGATCGGCAAGGCGCTGGACGCTGAAGTACGGGTGCAGACGCCGACTGGCGAGCAATTCGTCTACATCGTCGCAATCGAATACCTCTGACACCGTCAGCGGCGGGTGATCAGACCTTGCCGCGCCACGCGGGTCAGCTGCTTGATCATTTCCGGGGCATCTTCCGTGCTTGGCGCCTGAATCACCGCCAGATCAAAGCTGTCACTGGCAAACCGCGCCAGTGACTCGCCGTCTTCAACGAACTGGATCAGGAACGCGGCAGGGCCGCCACTGCGACGTGGCCAGCCATCGAGATAACGCAACAGCGTCGGCTGATGTTTGCCGCCAAGCAGGATTTTCGGGTTGCGTTGAGTGATATGCGCAGTGATCGGCGCGGGACGTGCAGGAGGGCGTAGTGCATTCATTGGTCGTGTCTCTGCCTCAAAAGTCTGCATGGCAGGTGAGAGGCAACACCGAACCAGCGCTTTAGCGGTATTTCGAAGCCCTGTTCCGGCTTCTGACGGCAACTGATTGAGTCACCTGGCGCCCCGCAAGTAGCTGTTTAAATCGGCGCATGACCACATGCTAGATAACGTGACCGTACAGTGTCAAGAATCAGAAGCTATAAGCGCTGTCACCACTGCAAGGTGATACGGCTTTCGAATTCACGCGCCTCGCCAGTGACTGGATCAATGAAGCGCAGGCCCTGCGCCAACAGTTTCAGCGGATTGGCGTAATCATCCTCAACGTCTCTCAACACGTCCGGGTAAAACGGGTCGTTGCAAATGCTCGCGCCCAACGCCGTCATGTGCACACGCAGTTGATGCTTTTTACCGGTGACCGGGTACAAGCCATAGCGCCACAGGTCGCCATTTTTCTCGCGAACTTCCACGGCGGTTTCGGTATTACTGACGCCCGGCCCTTCCTGCATGCGGAAAAACGGTTCGCCATCGACCAGGCGGCTCTTGTGTACCAAAGGAAAATTCAGATCAGGCAGTGCAGGCGCGATCGCCTCGTAGCGCTTGTCGATCTGCCGGGTCGGGAACAGTGACTGATACGCCGAACGGGTTTGCGGATTGGCCGAAAAGATCACCAGCCCGGCGGTGTGCCGGTCGATGCGGTGCAACGGCACCAAATGTGGATTGTCCAGACGCCGGATCAAACGGCGCAGCAACGTCTGTTCGACGTACTCGCCGGCCGGCGTCACCGGCAGGAAATGCGGTTTGTCCGCGACCACCAGATGCTCATCGGCATAAAGAATCGACTCGACCACCGGAATCGGTTTCTCGTCCGGCACTTCACGGAAGTAGTGAATGCGCAGGCCTTCCTTGTACGGCAGATCCACCGTGATCGGCTGACCATTGCCGTCCAGCACGCGACCACGAGCGATACGATCCAGCCACTGCTCGCGGCTGATGGCCCGGAAGTGCTCGCACAGGCAATCAAGCACTGTCTGCCAGGAGCCCGGTGGCAGATACAGGGTGCTGGCCTGATTGTGTGCCGCGGAAAATGTAGATGTGGACATACGAAAACTCTAACCCTCAATGCAGGCTGGCATTATCCAACACTGGGGGAAACGAACCTAGCGCAGAATCCTCAGGCCGGAATCGACTTGAGCGCCGCCGCCTCAGTGAATTCCTTGAGCCAGCGCAACACCTCGACCGCCTCCCAACGACCCGGGTCATACAAGGCGTAGAGCAATCCTTGATAACCGACGACGTCGAGTTGCTTGTGATAACCGGCACGCTGAAACAGCGCCTCGATCTCGGCAAAACACGTATTGAAATGGACTTTACTGAAGGGCGTCTTGCCTTCCGTGACCAAGCCGTCGAGACGCAATTCGGTGACGGCCTCGCGCACCACGTCAACCGACATCCGGTTTACGCTGTTCTTCAATTGTTCGACATTGACCACGGTTCATCCCTCTGACGTCCGGCTCACCTGCTCCACCCTGCAAAAAACCAGGATGCTGCAGGCCTACCCAATTACTGTATGAACATACAGTAACCGAATAATCCGCAAAGTGCCAAGGAATGGATGCGCCGCCGCGACCGGCGGGATGTGGCAAAAAAACGCTTAACGAAGGAACGCCACCACCTGATCGGCATTGAACGGCCAGCCCAGTTCGGCACCGGTGTCGACGCGGCGCAACAGCGGAATGCGCAGACTATAAGCCTCGAACCACGACTCATCGTCAGCAATATCCACCAGTTCCACCAGCAGACCGTGCTCGACAAAAGGCATCAGCTCGGCTTCGGCCAATTCGCACAAATGGCATCCGAGGGTGCCGAACAGCTGACATTCAGGAGGCATGATCGCTCGACCACAAAAAGAGTGCGCCTATTCTAGGCCGCAGCGCAAAACCCGTCGACCCACCGCCGCTTAAAGGCTTGCGCGCGCCGACACGGCTTGTGCGCAAAACCCTGACGCACATCAGTCCAGCGAAAAACCAATTACGCGATCCTCCCGGTCTTTTTGCCTCTACGCTTGAACAGCCAGAGCCTGACATCGGAGTGTCCAGTGTTTGCCAATCTGTTGATCATCCTCGCCTCGTCCCTCGTGGTGATTGCCCTGTTCCGTCGCCTGCGCTTGCCACCGGTGCTGGGTTACCTGTGTGTGGGGCTGCTGGTCGGGCCGAGCGCATTCGACTGGGTGAACGAAAGTGAGCACCTGCCTGACGTGGCTGAACTGGGCGTGGTGTTCCTGTTGTTTTCGCTCGGGCTGGAATTCTCCCTGTCGAAGATGATTGCGTTGCGCCAAGTGGTGTTCCGGCTCGGCAGTCAGCAGGTGCTGATCAGTACGGCGCTGCTCGGTTCACTGCTGATGTTGCTGGGCATGCCGTTGACGCCCGCACTGTTGCTCGGCGCCGGGCTGTCATTGTCTTCCACGGCGATTGTCACCAAAGAATTGGGCAGCCTCGGCGAAGTGTTCAGCAGCCACGGTCAGAACGCGATCGGCGTGCTGCTGTTTCAGGACGTGGTGGCGGTGTTGCTGCTGACGCTGGTGCCGGTGTTCGCCGGGAGCGGCACGCAGGCCTGGTATTGGGCGCTGCCACTGACGCTGGCGAAAACCGTGGTGCTGTTTGTCGGCCTGCTGCTCGCCAGCCGCTGGTTGCTGCCACGGCTGTTCCATGAGGTGGCGGCTTCGCGCTCGGCGGAACTGTTCGTGCTGCTGGCGCTGGTGATTGTGCTGCTGACGGCGTGGCTGACGCACTTGCTCGGCCTGTCCCCTGCGCTCGGCGCCTTTCTCGCCGGCATGTTGCTCGGCGAAAGCCACTACCGGCATCAGATCGAGGCCGACATCCGGCCGTTCCGCGACATCTTGCTCGGGGTGTTTTTCGTCAGCATCGGCATGCTGATCGACCTGCAGTTGTTTGTCAGTGACGGCGTGCTGATTCTCGGGCTTACCGTCGGTTTGATGGTAATCAAAGGCATCGTCGTCGCGCTGCTGGTGAGGTGGCGCGGCAGTGACAGCGAAACCGCGTGGCGCAGCGGGCTGGCCTTGGCTCAGGGCGGCGAGTTCTGCTTCGCGCTGATGGCGCAGATGCAACAAAACAGCCTGCTGCCGGCAAGGCTCGGCGCCTTGCTACTGGCGGCGACATTCTGCTCGATGTTGCTGACGCCGCTGTTGTTGCGCGCGGCGCCACGCATCGCTGCTGCCCTGCATCGCAAGCCCAATGAGGAAGCACAGATCGAAGAGATCAGCGCACTCAACGCCGACCTCGAGCAGCACGTAGTGATCTGTGGTTATGGTCGTGTTGGCCAGTCCATTGGCCGCTTCATGCGCAACGCCAGGCAAGCCTATATCGCGCTGGACAACGATCCGGTGCGTGTTCAAGAAGCCGCCTCTGGCGAGAGTGACGTGCATTACGGCGACTCCGCGCGCGGCGATCTGCTCACCGCCGTCGGTTTGTTGCGCGCCCGCCTACTGGTGATCGCCGTCGATCAAAGCGATGTCGCCCTGCGCATCCTCAAGGAAGCGCGGCGACTCAACACGCACATACCGATTCTGGTGCGCACCCGCGACGACAGCCAATGGAGCGAACTGAAAGCCGCCGGGGCCAGCGAAGTGGTGCCGGAATTACTGGAATCGAGCCTGATGCTCGCCTCGCATGCGTTGATCATGCTCGGCCTGCCGGCGCATCAGGTGCAGGAGCAAGTCGATCAGGTGCGCATCGACCGCTATCGCCTCCTGCACGGCTTTTATCCCGGAGCCGACGATGAAGAAACTTAGTCCTGACTCACCGCGCCGATCTTGTGCAGCGACAGATCGGCGCCGTAATACTCTTGTTCCTGACTGAGGCGCAGCCCATGCAGCGCCTTGATCGCGCCGTACACGACGAAGCCACCGATCAGCGCCACCGCGACGCCGAGCGCGCTGCCGAGCAACTGGCTGATCAGGCTGACGCCGCCCAGGCCACCGAGCGCGCTCTGGCCGAAGATGCCGCAGGCGATCCCGCCCCACACGCCGCACAAACCGTGCAATGGCCACACGCCGAGCACGTCATCGATGCGCCATTTCACTTGCGCGGCGGTGAAGCACCAGACAAACAGCGCGCCAGCAATCGCGCCGGTGACCAACGCGCCCACCGGGTGCATCAAGTCCGAACCGGCGCAGATCGCCACCAGCCCGGCCAACGGGCCGTTGTGCAGGAAGCCCGGGTCGTTACGCCCGACGATCAATGCCGCCATGGTGCCGCCGACCATCGCCATCAACGAGTTGACCGCGACCAGGCCGCTGACGCCTTGCAACGTCTGCGCGCTCATCACGTTGAAGCCGAACCAGCCGACAATCAGAATCCACGAGCCCAGCGCCAGAAACGGAATGCTCGACGGCGCGAAAGCCACCAATCGTCCATCGCGATAACGCCCGTTGCGCGGGCCGAGCAGCAGCACCGCCGCCAGCGCCAGCCAGCCGCCCATGGCGTGCACCACCACGGAACCGGCGAAGTCATGGAACGGCGCGCCGAACTGCGCCGCCAACCAGGCTTGCAGGCCATAGTTGCCGTTCCAGATCATTCCTTCAAAAAACGGATAAATAAACGCCACGATCAGCGCCGTCGCACACAACTGCGGAACGAAGCGCGCACGCTCGGCGATGCCCCCGGAAATAATGGCCGGGATCGCCGCCGCGAACGTCAGCAGGAAGAAGAACTTCACCAAGCCATAACCGTGATCGGCGTTCAGCACCGCCGCCGGTTGCATGAAGGTCACACCGTAGGAGATCCAATAGCCTATAAAGAAATAGGCCAGGGTCGAGACAGCGAAATCGCTGAGGATTTTCGACAGGGCGTTGACCTGGTTTTTCTGCCGGACCGTACCGACTTCCAGAAAGGCGAAACCGGCGTGCATCGCCAGCACCATCACCGCACCGATCAGAATGAACAACGTGTTGGAGCTGTGCACCAGGGTGTCCACAGCGCTTTGCAGATTTTCCATAAGCAGGCAGACCTAAAGGCGAAAAGGCACCAAAGCGGTTCGTTCGGGCATTTCATGCACCAAGTTGCGACCGCCGAGTCACTGAATCGAATGCACAGTGAACTGCTTTGGCGCACGAGGTCGATGTCCTGACACGTACCGGGATTATTTGAGTTAAGGTTTTCAAGCATGCACGCCCGGCAACAGCGCACAGCGGCCGGGCGACGCACCACGACACAGCAAAAGTTGTACCAGTCATTTGTACTGAACCTTCGCGCAAGGCTCATACTCGAACGCTTCAGACGCCACTTACGGAGATCCACCCATGGCCAGCATCAAGGCAAAGACTGCTCAAGAAATCCTCATGAACGACTTCCAGACTTTGGTCGCCGACACCGAACGGTTGCTCGAGCACACCGCCACCCTGGCCGGCGATCAGGCAGATGAACTGCGCGAGCAGATCCACGACAGCCTGCTGCGCGCGCGCGAGACCCTGAAGCTGACCGAAGAGACTGTTCGCGAACGCGGTCAGGCGGCCGTGACTGCCACTGAAGATTATGTGTCGGCCAACCCTTGGCAATCGGTCGGCATCGCTGCCGGTGTCGGTTTCCTGATCGGCCTGCTGGCCACTCGGCGCTGATTATGTCGATCGGTGAATCCGGCCCGACTGCGGGCACCGCCTCCTCCACGCGGCGCCTGGGCGCCGCTGTTCTGGGTTTGCTGCACAGCCATGTCGAACTGTTCGGCATCGAATTGCAGGAGCAGAAATCCCGTACGGTCAGCCTGTTGCTGTTCGCAGGCCTGGCCTTGGTCTTTGCCCTGTTGTTGCTGGTGGGCTTATCGACTTTGGTGATGATCATCTTCTGGGACACCTATCGCCTTGCCGCGATCATTGGCCTTTGCGTGTTCTATACCTTGGCCTCGATCTTCTGTGGGCTGCGCCTCAAGGCAGCGATTTTCGATGAGTCCTCACCCTTCCACGGCACGCTCGAAGAGCTGGCCAACGACCGGGAGCGCCTGTTGCCATGAGCCTGCCTCAACTTCCACACAACGGTTCGCGCCGGGAAATGCGCAAGGCATTGATCCGTCTGCGCATGGAAATGCACCGTCAGGAAATCCGCCACGAAACCGCGCAAGTGCTGCAACCGTTGCAGCGTATGCGCGGGATGTCGCAGAACCTGCAGGGCGGCTTCGGCATCAAGCACGCGCCGCTGTGGGGCGTGGCGGCGGTGACGCTGCTGGGGTTCATCACGGGCAAAGGCGCGAAAAGCGGCGGCGCCGGTGGTCTGACCCGGCTGATCCGCCTCGGCACCAGCCTGGGACCATTGATCAAACTGGTCATGCAGAACTCGGGCAAGCGTTGAGCTGACGCATCTGGCTACATTCTTGCAATACCGACGGGATGAACCTCTTATCCAGAGGTTCAATCCTGCCTGCCTACCCGGTCGACAGGGTTCACCAGAACAAGAACGACTAAGGAGGCCCCGTGATCGACGGGCAACCGCTCGCCTGCTTTCAGCCTTTCATCGACACCGCCACCGGACGCATCGCAGGCGTTGAAGCATTGGGTCGCCTGCGTCAGGCTGATGGTCAACTGAATTCTGTCGGGCCGCTTTTCGCCGACCCGCGCACGCCGGCCGTCGCCTTGCGCCGCCTCGACCGGCAAATCCGTGACAACGCCTTGAGCCGTCTGCATGAAGCGCCGGCCGACTGGTTTCTCAGCCTGAACATGTCGCCACGCTGGATCAGTCGTCTGCGTCCCGATCAGGCCCTGCCGAGCCTCAAGCAACTGGCCCGGCATGATGTCGATCCACAACGCATCGTTTTCGAAATCACCGAACTGGGCGGCAATGGTCAGCGCCTGGCCGAAGTGGTCGCGCGTTATCGTCAGGCGGGAGCGAGAATCGCGATTGATGATTTTGGCGCCGGCTATTCGCAGCTTGATCGCGTGCTGGCGCTGCAGCCGGATATCCTCAAACTCGATATGCGCCTGTTCCAGGCTGCCGCGTTGGGCGGGCCCAGCAGTGACGTGGTCAAAGCGCTTGCGCAGATGGCCGAGAAGACCGGCTGCTGGATCATTGCCGAAGGCGTCGAGACCGAAGCACAACTGAATTTTGCGTTGGAGTGCGGTTCACGTTATGTGCAGGGTTTTCTGTTCGCACGCGCCCAGCAAGATTTCTTCGCCGCCGATGCTTTCGTCCAACGCTTCGCTGAGCTGCGCCAACGTTATGTCCGGCAAAAACTCACCGAACGCGGGCGACTGATGCAGATGCGCCAGCAACTCGGCGAGCTGATGGCGATTCTGCAAGCCTGGGCTCAGGCCCGCGCCCCCTTGAGTGCATTGCCGCAACTGGATGCGTTTCCATGGCTGCTGCGTTTTTATCAATGCGACCGGCACGGCACGCAACTGACGCCGAACCTGGAATGGCGGCAGAACGGCTGGGTCGCCGACAACCGTTATCTGGGGCACAACTGGTCGTGGCGCCCGTACTTCTATCATCTGCTCGCCGAAGGCTGGGAAGAACGCCGCCTGACGCTGTCGAACACCTACCGCGATGCCACCAGCAATCAGTATTGCCTCACGGCCGGACAGTTTTTCGATAATGGCGAACGGTTACTGCTGATCGATATTGATGCGGCCGGCCTGTAGTTCCGCTTGCAGGTACAGGGCTGAACCGGGAAGCTAGGGCATCAGTCACCAGACGGAGAGAATCAGCCTTGGATTGGCAGACCCTGCTCAACCGCGAACGCCTCGGAAAGCCACTGCACAGCCCGCAAGAACTTGGCCGCAGCCCTTTTCACAAAGACCATGACCGCATCATTTTTTCCGGTGCGTTTCGGCGCCTGGGACGCAAGACCCAAGTACACCCGGTCACCAGTAACGATCACATCCACACGCGCCTGACCCACTCACTGGAAGTCAGTTGCGTCGGCCGTTCGCTGGGCATGCGTGTCGGTGAAACCCTGCGCAGCGCCCTGCCCGAATGGTGCGATCCGGCCGATCTGGGCATGGTCGTGCAATCGGCTTGCCTGGCCCACGACATCGGCAATCCGCCGTTCGGCCATTCCGGCGAAGATGCGATCCGCCATTGGTTTCAACAAGCTGCCGGGCGCGGCTGGCTGGACGGCATGAGCGAAGCCGAGCGCGGTGACTTCCTCAATTTCGAAGGCAACGCCCAGGGATTCCGCGTGCTCACGCAACTGGAGTATCACCAGTTCGACGGCGGTACGCGACTGACCTACGCCACCCTCGGCACTTACCTCAAATACCCGTGGACCGCGCGCCACGCCGACTCCCTCGGCTACAAGAAACACAAGTTCGGCTGCTATCAGAGCGAATTGCCGCTGCTTGAGCAGATCGCCCACAAACTCGGCCTGCCGCAAATCGAAGACCAGCGCTGGGCGCGCCATCCGCTGGTGTACCTGATGGAGGCGGCTGACGACATCTGCTATGCACTGATCGACCTCGAAGACGGCCTCGAAATGGAGTTGCTGGACTACGCCGAAGTCGAATCGCTGCTGCTCGGCCTGGTGGGCGACGATCTGCCGGAAACCTACCGCCAGCTCGGCCCTCAGGATTCACGGCGGCGCAAACTGGCGATTCTGCGCGGCAAGGCCATCGAGCACCTGACCAACGCGGCGGCGCGCGCCTTCGTCGAACAGCAGGATGCCTTGCTTGCCGGCACGCTGCACGGCGATCTGGTGGAGCACATGCACGGCCCGGCCAAGCGTTGTGTATTGAACGCCAAGGACATCGCCCGCAAGAAGATCTTTCAGGACAAGCGCAAAACCCTGCACGAAATCGGCGCTTACACGACGCTGGAAATTCTGCTCAATTCGTTCTGTGGTGCCGCGCTGGAACAACACAATGGGCGTACGCCGTCGTTCAAAAGTCGGCGCATCCTCGATTTGCTGGGCAATAACGCCCCTGATCCACAGGGTTCGTTACACGCCTCGTTTCTGCGCATGATCGACTTTATCGCCGGCATGACCGACAGCTATGCCAGCGACATGGCGCTGGAAATGACCGGACGTTCCAGTCATTGACCTCTGGCACTCAACCGGCCTTGTGGCCGGTTGGGTGAACAAATAAAAAGCGCCTGTAGCAATAACATTAAACACACTTCACAGGCTCATCGAAGTCAAACTCTCGCAACGACGCCAACACTCAAAAATAATTAAAAAAACCTGCACTTCCTTACATCAGACCTAATCCCCCGTAGTCCTCTTCCTCATTAATTGTAGGAATAATCCGATAACGCACCTTGAGCCATACCCACTCATACGAGCGCTCATACATCTGAGCTAAGGTGCGCGCTTTATTCGTGCTTGTATGGGATTTGATTATGAACTCCGTTTTTATTGTCGACGATCACCCGGTCATCCGTCTTGCTGTTCGAATGCTGCTGGAACATGAAGGCTACAAGGTCGTCGGCGAAACCGATAATGGGGTCGATGCCATGCAAATGGTGCGCGAATGCCTGCCCGACCTGATCATTCTCGACATCAGCATTCCCAAGCTCGATGGCCTCGAAGTCCTCGCCCGGTTCAACGCCATGGGCTCTTCGTTGAAAACCCTGGTTCTCACTGCGCAATGCCCAACCCTGTTCGGCATTCGTTGCATGCAGTCCGGTGCATCGGGGTATGTCTGTAAACAAGAGGACTTGAGTGAACTGGTCAGTGCAATCAAGGCAGTACTTTCCGGTTACAACTATTTCCCCAGCCAGGCTTTGAATCCGGTTCGTCCTGATGACATCCGCTATGCCGAACTGGAACTGTTCAAATCCGTCAATGACCGTGAACTTATGGTATTGCAGTTATTTGCCCAGGGGCGCACCAACAAGGAAATCGCCAAGGGTATGTTTCTGAGTAACAAGACCGTCAGCACCTACAAGAAACGGTTGATGCAAAAACTCAAAGCCAAATCCCTTGTAGAACTTATCGAGATGGCCAAACGTAACGCACTCGTGTGAGAGCCAGCATGCCCAGTCGTTTAACGCGCTATTTGATTGCCTTGAGTGCCGGTCTGTTGCTGAGCACCAGCGCCTTCGCCGTATTTACCACGTCGCCGCACTATGCGTTGCTCAGTCGCTCGGCAAGCGAACCCGTATCGGTGCCGCTGGAACCATCGCAACACCAATGGCTGCAAACTCGTCGCGAACTGATACTGGGCACCTCCGCCCCCGACTACCCGCCCTTTGACATGACCGTCAGCGGCCGTGATTACGAGGGGCTGACCGCCGATTACGCGGGATTGCTGAGCAACGCCACCGGGCTGCCGATCCGCATTCAACGCTTCCCCTCGCGGGACGCGGCGATTCGTGCGCTGGTCGACGGGCAAGTGGACATGCTCGGTACCGCCAACGGTTTCGAGGCCGGCAACGCCAACCTCGCACTGTCCGAACCCTATGCCATCGATCAACCTGTGCTCGTCACCCGCGAAGGCGAAACCCGCTCACTGAGCGAAGGCCTGGCAGGTTTGCGCCTGAGCATGGTCTATCACTACCTGCCGCTGGCCGAGGTCAAGGCGCTGTATCCCAAGGCGCTGATCACCTGCTACCCGTCCTACCAGAATGCGCTCAACGCCGTCGCGTTCGATCAGGCCGATGTGTTTCTCGGCGACACCCTCTCAACGCATTACATGATCAACAAGGGTTACCTGAACAACGTGCGCATGGCCAACTTCGGCAAGCAGGAAGCCCAGGGTTTCAGTTTCGCCGTACGCCGCAATAATCCGCAGTTGCTGGGCGTCATCAATTCCGTGCTCAAGGCGGTTCCGCGCAACGAACGCGAAAATATTGCCAAACGCTGGAGCGCCGGCAGCGACCTTTTGCTCACTGACCAGAAGCTGCAACTGAGTCAGCGCGAAGAGACCTGGATCAAACGCCATCCAGTGGTCAGCGTAGTGGTCAACGAGGCCTACGCACCGCTGACTTTCTTCGACAGCGACGGTAATTTTCGCGGCATCAGCGCCGACCTGCTCGAACTGATCCGCCTGCGCACCGGCCTGCGTTTCGAGATCCGCCGCAGCCGCAACGATGCCGAGATGGTCAAACTGATCGACAACCATCAGGCCGACCTGATCGCCGCGCTGCTGCCAACCGCCGAGCGCGAAGAAACCCTGAGTTTCAGTCGCCCCTACCTGGAAAACTCCTACGTTTTGCTGACCCGCAAAAGCGCCGACAGCCCCACCAATCTGGGTCAGCTCAAAGGCAAGCAACTGGCGATCGCGCAAGGCAATCCGATGGTCGAATACTTGCGCCGGGACTTTCCGCGCATTCACCTGATCGAAACGGCAGACACCTTCAGCGCGGTCTCGCTATTGGCCGAGGGTCATGTCGACGGCGCAGTGAACTCGCTGGTGATCGCCAATTACTTCATCTCGTCGCGCATTTTCGAACGCGCACTGCAAATCACCACCACCATCGGTACCGGTCAGGCAGCCTTTTCGCTGGCCACAGCGCGCGACAATACCGAGCTGGGCTCGATCATCAACAAAGCCTTGCTGAGCATCGCGCCTGAAGAACTCGGGGTGATCAACGGGCGTTGGCGCGGGTATGCAACCGCCTCGCAGAACACCTGGCGCAACTATCAGCGCCTGTTCTATCAAGTGATCATCGGCGCCTGCCTGCTCTTGCTGCTGTTGCTGGCCTGGAATGCCTACATGCGTCGACAGATCAAACAGCGTCAGGCGGCTGAACGCGCGCTCAACGATCAATACGAGTTCATGCGCTCACTGGTCAACGGCACACCGCATCCGATCTACGTTCGCGATCGCCAGGGCCTGCTGCAGAGCTGCAATGACAGCTACCTTGAAGCCTTCAATGCCAGACGCGAAGACGTCATCGGCAAAAGCGTGATGAATGGCACCCTGAGCAACGCCTTCGAAGCCCAGGCATTTCAGGCGGATTACCAGCGCGTGGTGGCCGAGGGCATTCCGCTGGTGCTCGACCGACCGCTGCACATCGGTAACCGGCGCCTGACGATCTATCACTGGATCCTGCCGTATCGCGACTCCAGCGGTGACGTGCAGGGCATCATCGGCGGCTGGATCGACATCAGCGAACGCCGCCAATTGTTTGAAGAGTTGCGCACCGCCAAGGAGCGTGCGGATGATGCCAACCGCGCCAAGAGCACTTTTCTGGCGACGATGAGCCATGAGATCCGCACACCGATGAATGCCGTGATCGGCATGCTCGAACTGACGCTCAAACGCATGGATCAACAGCATCCGGACCGTTCTTCGATCGACACCGCTTACCACTCGGCCAAGGATCTGCTGGGCCTGATCGGCGACATTCTGGACATCGCGCGAATCGAGTCAGGACGCCTGAGCCTGTGCCCGGAGCGGGTCAATCTGGTGGAGACGGTGGCGTCTGTCACGCGAATCTTCGACGGCCTCGCCCGCCAGAAAAGCCTCTCACTGCACCTGGCCGTCAATCCGCCGGAGCTGGCGGTGGACGTACATCTGGACCCTTTGCGTTTCAAGCAGGTGCTGTCGAATCTGATCAGCAACGCGATCAAGTTTACCGAGCTGGGGCAGATCAGAATCACCCTGGACCTGATGACCACTGACGACCCGGCACGCTCGCTCATGCAATTGAGCGTTCAGGACAGTGGCGTCGGCATCAGCGCCGAAGACCAACAGCGTTTGTTCGAACCCTTTGCCCAAGCGGAAAACAGCGGGCCACAGAGCCGCAGCGGCGCCGGCCTGGGCCTGGTGATCAGTCGCAACCTGTGCGAGATGATGGGCGGCAAGCTGCAACTGAGCAGCCATCCCGGCATCGGCACCCAAGTGTCTGTTTCATTACCACTGAAAACCTTGCCGGCCGAAGTCAGCACGCGAAAGACCGAGCCCGCCATCAAGACTTCGCTGACGCCCCTGAATGTCCTGGTGGTCGACGATCACCCGGCGAATCGCCTGTTGATGTGCCAGCAACTGGAGTTCCTCGGCCACCGCTTCAGTGTCGCCGAGAATGGCAGCAGCGGACTCGATCTGTGGAGGGATGGCCAATTTGATCTGGTGATCGTCGACTGCAACATGCCGTTGATGAACGGCTATGAACTGACCCGCGCGATTCGCCAACATGAGTTGCAGATCCGCCGCACGCCCTGCGTGGTACTGGGCTTCACGGCCAACGCGCAACCCGAAGAAATCCAACGCTGCAAACAAGCGGGCATGGACGACTGCCTGTTCAAACCCTTGAGCCTGAGCCAATTGAGTCAATGGGTCGACAACGTCACACCCGCACCGGCGCCAGCTGTGTTCAATCTGCAAAGCCTGAATATGCTGACCGGCGGCAACCCCGAGCAGAGCCGACGGCTGCTGGCCGAACTGTTGAAAAGCAGCCGCCTGGATCGGGAGGAGCTGCTCGCGCTGTCGCCACACAATGATTGCCAGGCGTTGGCCCTGGTCGCCCACAAGATCAAGGGCGCCGCGCGCATCGCTCAAGCCTCGCGCGTGATCGAAAGTTGCGAAGCCCTTGAGCAAGCCTGTACGCAAGCGTTGGCCAAAGACGAAATCGCCCGACGGTGTGCGGCCAGCACCCGAGTGATGCTCGAACTGGAGCACGCCTTGCAGCAACAATTGGCATTGACCGACCAAGGCAGAATGACTTTGCCTTAACTATGCTTGGGCGCTGAGCAGTGAGTAAACATCATGGAGACGTCGAAATGCCCAGCCCACTGCACCCGGAACGACACCCGGAACAACGCCGTTTCCCTCTGCATGTGCACATCAGCGTCATGTTCACCTTTCTGTTGTTGCTCACCGGGGTGATCCTCGGCCTGTTCAATTACCGGCAGACCACGCAGATCATCCTGTCGAGCAGCGAAAAGCTGTTCAACCGTATCGAACAGGATGTGCGGGTCGACCTGCACGCCACCTATCAACCGATCCGCCACCTGTTGAGCCTGCTGGCGGACAATCCGGCCACTCAGGCGTTGCACCTTGAGCAGCGCCTGCCGTTGCTCAAACCGTTCAGCCAGTCGCTCACCGACAACCCGGATCTGGCCTCGCTGTATCTGGGTTACGCCAATGGCGATTTCTTCATGGTGCGCCCACTGCGCTCCGCCGCGCTGAAGAGTCTGCTCAAGGCGCCGGACGCAGCGGCTTATCAGGTCTGGAGCATCGAGCATGACCCCGACGGCCAGGCGCACTCGCAATCGCTGTTCTTCGATCAGTCACTGACCGCCATCAGCCGTCTCGACAACCCCGACGACACCTACGATCCACGCGGTCGCGCCTGGTTTACAAGTGCGCGCCAGCAAGCCGAGCAGATCACCACCGAACCCTACGTGTTTTTCTCGACCCACAACGTTGGCACCACCCTCGCCCGGCGCAGCGGCGAAAACGCCGTTATCGCCGCCGACCTGACACTCGAAGCACTGTCCGCCACCCTGACCAAACACGTGGTGACGCCGGCCACAGAAATCGCCCTGTTCGATGCTGATGGCAATGCCGTTGCCTACCCCGACAGCAGCCGATTGATTGTCGATGACCGCACCGCGCGGCTGGCCAAAGTGACTGACCTGAGCCCCAGCCTGCATGCGTTGCTGTCCGGCGCCCAGCAGGGCCGTCGCCTGCAGGCCGACGGTCGGCAATGGATCGTCGCCCGCAGCAGCATGCAGGAAGGCGGGCCGAAGGGCTTGCAACTGGCGCTGCTGGTGCCGGAAGACGAATTGCTGGTCGATGCCTACCGCATGCGCTGGCAAGGCGCGCTGATAACGCTGGCGACCTTGTTGCTGTGCCTGCCTCTGGGCTGGCTGATTTCACGGCTGCTGGTCAAACCCCTGCGCGCGCTGGTGAAAGAGGCCGACGCGATCCGCAGTTTCGATTTCAACTTTCCGCTGGCGCGGCGTTCGCCAGTGCTTGAAGTCGATCAGTTGAGTGTGTCGATGGCGCGAATGAAAGACACCCTGGCCAGTTTCTTCCGCATTACCGACAGCCTGTGCGCCGAGACCCGCTTCGCGCCGTTGCTGCAACGGGTGCTGTTCGAAACCGTGCAGATCGCCCAGGCCCAGGCCGGGCTGATCTATTTGCGCGAAAGTGACGGCAATCGCATGGAGCCTTACGGGCTGGTGATTGACGGTACCGAGCAAACACTTGAACCCTTCGACATTGCGGGCCGAGACCTGCAAGCGCCTGAGGGCCCGGCGTGGTTTCAGCAACTGGCCAGTGCCGACAATGTCGTGACTAACCTGGGGTTCGAGCAGGCTGATGATCTGCAGAAAGTCCTGCTGGCGATGTCGTCGCCGCGCGTGCACCTGATCGGTATCCGCCTGCGTAATCGACACAATGAAACCATCGGCCTGTTGGTCCTGCTGGTGAACGACAGCGGCAACGCGGCCGATCTGGAAAAACTGCTGCCTGACCGTATCGCCTTTTTGCAAGCGGTGTCCGGCGCCGCCGCCGTCAGTATTGAAAGTCAGCGCTTGCAGGCCAAACAGAAACAGTTACTGGATGCATTCATTCAACTGCTCGCCGGCGCCATCGACGCCAAAAGCCCCTACACCGGCGGACATTGCCAGCGAGTGCCGGAACTGACGCTGATGCTTGCCCAAGCCGCTGCTGCCAGTCAGGCCCCTGCGTTCAAGGCTTACCAGCCGAGTGAGGATGAATGGGAGGCGCTGCATATCGCCGCGTGGCTGCACGATTGCGGCAAGGTCACGACGCCGGAGTACGTGGTCGACAAAGCCACCAAACTGGAAACCATCAACGACCGCATCCACGAGATCCGCACCCGTTTCGAGGTGCTCAAGCGCGATGCCTGGGTCAGCTACTGGCAAGCGCTGGCCAGCGGCGGTGACGAGGCGCAACTGAGCGAACGGCGCGACGCCACGCTGACGGCGCTGGACGAAGACTTCGCGTTTGTTGCGCGCTGCAATCTGGGCAGCGAGGCGATGGCCGAAGCCGATCTACTGCGACTCAATAAGCTGGCCCAACGCACCTGGATGCGTACCCTGGACGACCGTCTGGGTGTGTCATGGGAGGAAAACCGTCGTCAGGCACACACGCCGGCACCGACGTTGCCGGTCCGCGAAAACCTCCTCACGGACAAGCCCGAGCACTTGCTCGAACGCGATCCCGGCGAGGTGATTCCCGAAGACAATCCATGGGGTTTCAAACTGGATGTGCCGCGCTATAAATACAATCGTGGCGAGCTGTATAACCTGAGCATCAGTCGCGGCACGCTGACGCGCGAAGAACGCTACATCATCAATCACCACATGGTGCAGACGATCCTGATGCTCAGCCATTTGCCCTTCCCCGGGCACCTGGACAGCGTTGCCGAAATCGCCGGCGGTCATCACGAAAAAATGGACGGCAGCGGTTATCCAAAACGCTTGAAGCGCGAAGAGATGAGCCTGCCGGCGCGGATGATGGCGATTGCCGATATTTTCGAAGCGTTGACGGCGGCGGATCGGCCGTACAAGAAGGCCAAGTCCTTGAGCGAAGCGTTGAACATCATGGCGACGATGAGCCATGAGGCGCACATCGATGCCGAGCTGTTCGGGCTGTTCATCAACGAAGGCGTGTACCTGCAATACGCCACGCGCTTTCTCGATCCACAGCAGATCGATGCGGTGGAGCCGGCCAGCCTGCTACGCAAGGCTGGCCTTTCAGGATGATCAGCAGTCGGTCAGGCGCAGGAAGATCGCGGCCAGTTGCTCGATACCGGCTTGGTCGTCGGCGCCGAAACGCGCCAGCTTCGGGCTGTCGAGGTCGAGTACACCGATCAGGCGACCGTCCTTGACCAGTGGCACCACCAGCTCGCTGTTCGACGCGCTGTCGCAGGCGATATGGCCGGCAAACGCGTGAACGTCTTCAACCCGTTGCGTTTGCAGGGTTGCAGCAGCGGCGCCACACACACCACGACCGAACGGAATGCGCACACAGGCGATCTGCCCCTGAAACGGACCGAGCACCAGTTCTTCGTTGCGGTTGAGGTAGAAACCCGCCCAGTTCAGGTCATCGAGCTGGTTGAACAGGAACGCCGAAAACTGCGCGGCGTTGGCGATGAAATCGCGTTCGTCCGCCAGCAGCGATTCCAGTTGTGCGGCCAACATGCCATAGCCTTCGA
Source organism: Pseudomonas sp. PB103 (assembly GCF_009764635.1). Classification (NCBI taxonomy): domain Bacteria; kingdom Pseudomonadati; phylum Pseudomonadota; class Gammaproteobacteria; order Pseudomonadales; family Pseudomonadaceae; genus Pseudomonas; species Pseudomonas sp. PB103. Next base: position 33,791 of record NZ_RWIL01000079.1, read on the forward strand.
GGCCCTGGCCGCTTTGTTGCAAATCAATCATGCCTTGTGCTCCAACAATTTCAGTCCCACCCAGTAACGGGCGAATTGGTACGCGCAACGTCCATTGCGATTGCCGCGGCCGGTGGCCCAACGCACGGCGAGGATGTCCAGCTCTTCGTTGCGCTGCCAGCTCAGGTTGGCTTTGGCAGCCAACTGGCCGATCCAGTGTTCAACAACGTCGAGGAAGTGTTCTTGAGTAAACGGGTAGAACGACAGCCACAGGCCAAAGCGATCCGACAGTGCGATTTTGTCTTCCACCGCTTCGCTGGGGTGCAATTCGCCGTCGACGCGTTTCCAGTTTTCGTTGTCGCTTTCCTTCTCCGGCACCAGGTGGCGGCGGTTCGAGGTGGCGTACAACAAGACGTTGTCCGGTGCCTGTTCCAGCGAGCCATCAAGCACGCTTTTCAATACGCGGTAATCGCCTTCGCCGGATTCAAACGACAGGTCATCGCAGAACAACACAAAGCGCTGCGGCAATTTGCCGATCTGCTCGACCACTCGCGGCAAGTCTGCCAGGTGATCGCGCTCGATCTCGATCAGGCGCAGGCCCGCCGCAGCGTGCTCGGCCAGCAGTGCGCGCACCAGCGAGGACTTACCGGTGCCGCGCGAGCCCCACAGCAAGGCGTGGTTGGCCGGCATGCCGTCGAGGAATTGCTGGGTATTGCGGCCCAGTTGTTCGAGCTGACGGTCGACGCCGATCAGGTCAGACAGGCGCATGTCGAGGCTGACTTCCAGCGGCAGCAGATAACCGCTGCGGCCGTCACGCTGCCAGCGTGCGGCCAGGCAAGTGCCCCAGTCGATCACCGGACGGGCTGCCGGCAACAACGGTTCGATCCGCGCCAGGACCGACTCGGCACGTTCAAGAAAAGCATTCAATCGGGAATCCACGTCTTCTCCTCGGGCACGTTCACAGTGATGATGGCGATCCAGCGACGTCACACAGACTTCAATCCACCGCCTCAGGCCTTGTTACAAGGCGATTCGGGAACCTCGGTAGCCCTACATGATCGACTATGCTTGAGCAGCGAAAGGAAACGGAAGTGGTTCAACACCCCATGGATATCAAATTCACCCACCGGCTGTCATACAAGCAAGCCAAGCTCACTGTGCTGGTCGGGTTCATTCTGGGCACGCTGCTCAGCCTGCTGCAAATCGGCATCGATTATGCCAGCGAAGACGCCTCCATCAACCGTGAAATCCTGTCTTTGCTGGAAATCAGCCACAATCCGGCGTCACGCATCGCCTACAACATCGACGCTGAACTGGCGCAGGAGCTCACGCTCGGCCTGCTGCGCTCACCGGCGATCATCTCCGCGCAACTGACCGACAACAACAATACCGTGCTGGCCAGCGTCAAACGCCCGGAATTGCAAAGCGGCTATCGGGTGATCAGCGATTTTCTGTTCGGCGCCAAGCGCCAGTTCGAGGACCGCCTCTATCTCGATCACTTGCCTGCCGAATCACTGGGTGTCTTGAGCCTGGAAGTCGACACGTATGCTTTCGGCAGTCGCTTTTTGCGCCGTGCGGAAATCACCCTGCTCAACGGTTTCGCCCGCAGCCTGATCCTCACCGGCATTCTGCTCGCGTTGTTCTATGTGATGCTGACCAAGCCGCTGGTGCGGGTGATCCGCGAGCTCAGCGGGCGCGACCCGCGCAGCGCCGAGCCGACCACGCTGGAATGCCCCGGCGGGCACGCCAATGACGAGATCGGCGTGCTGGTCAAGGTCGCCAATCAACAGTTCGAAAACATTGCCACGGAAATCCAGCAACGGCGCAACGCCGAAAACCGCCTGACCGACTATCTCGGCCAACTGGAAAACATCGTGTCCTCGCGGACTGCCGAACTGAAAGCCATCAATGCCCGGCTCAGCCAGTCCAATCAGGAACTGGAAGTCGCGCGCAGCACCGCGCTCGACATGGCCGAAGCGCGTTCGGCGTTTCTGGCCAACATGAGCCATGAGATCCGCACGCCGCTCAACGGCCTGCTGGGAATGATCGCGCTGTCGCTGGATGGCCCGTTGAATGCCGAGCAGCAGCAACAACTGTCGATCGCCCATGACTCGGGCAAAGTGCTGGTGGAATTGCTCAACGATATTCTCGACCTGTCGAAATTCGACGCCGGGCAACTGGAGCTCGAGCACATTCCATTCGATCTCGGCTCACTGGTCGAGGACACCGCCAATCTGCTGTCGCAGAACGCGGCGCCGAGTGTCGAACTGACCTGCCTGGTCGATCCGCAATTTCCTGCGTTGGTGCTGGGCGATCCGACCCGGGTGCGGCAGATCGTCAGCAACCTGCTGTCCAACGCGTTGAAATTCACCCGTTTCGGGCGAGTCGACGTGCGTTTGTCAGCGATCAAGGACGGCGTGCGTATCGAAGTCTGCGACACCGGGATCGGCATCGCGCAGGACGCCCAGGTGAAAATCTTCCAGCCGTTCACTCAGGCCGGCGCCGGCATTACCCGTCAGTACGGTGGCACCGGGCTGGGTCTGGCGCTGACCTATAACCTCTGCGAAGCCATGCAGGGGCGGCTGACGATCAGTTCCGAAACAGGTTTCGGCAGCCAGTTTTGCGCCGAACTGCCGCTGCCCTGCCATACCCGCGCGGTCGCGCCGGCGCCGCTGCACGGTAAAGTCCTCGCCATTACCGCCGGCAGCAGTGGCCTGGCCGAATTGCTCAAGAGCTTGCTGCCGGTGTGGGGGCTGGAATATGAGCAGCGCACGATTGACGATTCGCTGCTCGGCCTGACCCCGGACGTGCTGATCACCGACTGCCCGGAATGCCTGTTCGGCCTGCGCCCGACCCTGAGCGCGCCGATTCTGCTGGTCACGGCCTACGGCAGCTTCCTGCCCAGCGAGGAAGCCGCAGCGCTCGCGCCGTTGCAACAACAGGCGCGGCCGCTGGCGCGCAATGCGCTGTATCAGAATTTGCGCAGAACATTGCAACCGGACGTCACCACGATCAACGACGCGCGCCTTGAAACCTCGCCATCGCTGCGACGCGGGCGGGTGCTGCTGGTCGAGGACAACCCGGTCAATCAACTGGTCGCCAAAGGCATGCTCGGCAAACTCGGCTGCGATGTCGTGGTTGCAGCCCACGGTGCCGAAGCGCTGGATCAACTGGAGTTTCACCAATTCGACCTGGTGCTGATGGACTGCAATATGCCGGTGATGGACGGCTACGAAGCCAGCCGGCAGATCCGCCAGAGCGGGCGCTGGCCGAATCTGCCGATTGTCGCGCTGACCGCCAACGCCATGTCCGAGGAGCGCGAGCGTTGCCGGGCCGCCGGCATGAGCGACTATTTGGCCAAACCGTTTCGCCGTGAAGAACTGGCGGCGTTGCTCGATCTGTGGATCCCGACTACGACAGCGCTTTGATTTGCCCCAGCAGATGATCGAGGCCGTTACGCAAATCGTTGAGCCGATCCAGATCGACGCCGCTGTCACACAGCAATCGAGCCTTGAGCGGCCCGACCTGCTCGCGCAGTGCAAGCCCCGCCGATGTCAGGCTCAGATGCACTTCTCGCTCATCACGCAGAGAGCGTTGACGCTGCACCAGTTGCAACTGTTGCAGCCGCTTGAGCAGCGGCGTCAGCGTGCCGGAATCCAGCGCCAGCCGCTCGCCCAAGGCCTTGACCGTCGGTTGCCCGGGCGCGCTGTCCTGCCATTCCCACAACACCAGCATCGCCAGGTATTGCGGATAGGTCAGGCCGAGTTGATCGAGCATCGGCTTATAGGCACGAATCACCGCCCGGGAGGCGGCGTACAACTTGAAGCACAATTGGCTGTCGAGCTTCATTGAATCGACCGACAGGCTGTTCATTTGAGCAGGGCTTCGATCTCGCGGCTCAGGTCCTGCGGCTTGGTGGCCGGGGCGAAGCGCTTGACCAACTGGCCGTCCTTGCCGATCAGGAACTTGGTGAAGTTCCACTTGATGCCCTGGGAGCCGAGCACGCCCGGTGCGCGTTTTTTCAGTTGCACGAACAGCGGATGCGCGTCGGCACCGTTGACGTCGATTTTCTTGAACAGCGGGAAGCTGACGCCGAAATTCAGCTCGCAGAATTCACTGATCGCGCCCTCGTTACCTGGCTCCTGCTTGCCGAACTGATTGCACGGAAAGCCCAGCACCACCAGGCCTTGATCCTTGTAGGTCTGCCACAGTTGTTCAAGACCTTTGTATTGCGGGGTGAAACCGCACTTGCTCGCGGTGTTGACGACCAGCACCGCTTTGCCGGCGAAGTCGGCCAGGGTCTTTTGCTCACCCTTGATGGTGGTGCACGGGATGTTCAGCAGGTTGTCGCTCATGGCGTGGTGCTCCGCGTAAAAATCGGGAAAAGCCAAACATAGCGAGCAATTAAATTGTGTGCAATTTAATTAATCAAATCCTCCCTGTAGGAGCTGCCGAAGGCTGCGATCTGTTGATCTTGTCTTTAAAAACAACATCA
>NZ_RWIL01000080.1:0-6319 GCF_009764635.1 Pseudomonas sp. PB103
AGCCTGCGGCAGCTCCTACACGGAATTAATGTAGGAGCTGCCGCAGGCTGCGATCTTTTCGGCCTCCACGATTCCCTGGAAACAATGCCAAACATAAATATTCAGACTACTTTGTAGGATTCTGAGACATCCTGGCGTTTGGTGATCGGGGAGCTGGCACGTATGATGCTTCACAAACTTCCGCAGATTAGAAGCCTATGTCCCTGATAGTTCTACTGCTTCTGCCATTCATTGGCAGCTGTCTGGCAGCGGTGCTGCCACACAACGCGCGTAATACCGAATCCCTGCTGGCGGGTCTGGTCGCTTTAATCGGCACCGTCCAGGTTGCGTTGTTGTACCCGCAAATCGCCCATGGCGGCGTCATCCGCGAAGAGTTCATGTGGCTGCCCAGCCTCGGTCTGAACTTTGTCCTGCGCATGGACGGCTTTGCCTGGCTGTTCTCGATGCTGGTACTGGGCATCGGTACCCTCGTCTCTTTATACGCACGTTATTACATGTCGCCGGATGACCCGGTGCCGCGTTTCTTCGCGTTTTTCCTGGCGTTCATGGGCGCCATGCTCGGCCTGGTGATTTCCGGCAACCTGATCCAGATCGTGTTTTTCTGGGAGCTGACCAGCCTCTTCTCGTTCCTGTTGATTGGCTATTGGCACCACCGCGCCGATGCGCGTCGCGGCGCTTACATGGCGCTGATGGTCACCGGTGCGGGCGGGTTATGCCTGCTGGCGGGGGTCATGATTCTCGGCCATGTCGTTGGCAGCTATGACCTCGACAAGGTCCTGGCCGCCGGCGACATGATTCGCGCACACGCCCTCTACCCCATCCTGTTACCCCTCATCCTCATCGGCGCACTCAGCAAAAGTGCCCAATTCCCGTTTCACTTCTGGCTGCCCCACGCCATGGCGGCGCCCACGCCAGTCTCTGCGTATCTGCACTCGGCCACCATGGTCAAGGCCGGGGTTTTCCTGCTGGCGCGCCTGTGGCCGTCACTGTCCGGCAGTGAAGAATGGTTCTACATCGTCAGCGGTGCCGGCGCGTGTACGTTGTTGCTCGGCGCCTATTGCGCGATGTTCCAGAACGATCTCAAAGGATTACTGGCGTACTCGACCATCAGCCACCTCGGCCTGATCACCCTGTTGCTGGGCCTGAACAGCCCGCTGGCGGCCGTCGCAGCGGTGTTCCATATCCTCAATCACGCCACATTCAAAGCCTCGCTGTTCATGGCGGCGGGCATCATTGACCATGAAAGCGGCACCCGTGACATCCGCAAACTCAGCGGCCTGATCAAACTGATTCCGTTCACCGCGACATTGGCCATGGTCGCCAGCGCCTCGATGGCCGGCGTGCCATTGCTCAACGGTTTCTTGTCGAAAGAGATGTTCTTCGCCGAAACCGTGTTCATCAATGCCACGGCGTGGGTCGAAGCGGCGCTGCCGATTGTCGCGACCATCGCCGGTACGTTCAGCGTCGCCTACTCGCTGCGCTTTACTGTCGACGTGTTCTTCGGCCCGCCGGCCACCGACTTGCCGCACACCCCGCACGAACCGCCGCGCTGGATGCGCGCGCCGGTCGAGCTGCTGGTGTTCACCTGCTTGCTGGTGGGAATTTTCCCGGCACAGATCGTCGGCCCGTTGCTCGCAGCAGCGGCGTTGCCGGTGGTAGGTGGCGAGTTGCCTGAATACAGCCTGGCGATATGGCACGGCTTGAACGCACCGATGATCATGAGCCTGATCGCCATGTCCGGCGGCATCGTCTTGTATCTGCTGTTGCGCAACCAGTTCAAGCTCGGCCGTTTCAAATATCCGCCGCTGGTAGGCCGCTTCAACGGCAAGCGCCTGTTCGAGCGCAGCCTGGTGGTGATGATGCGCATGGCCCGTCGCGTCGAGCGACGTCTGGGCACCAAGCGCCTGCAGATGCAATTGTTCCTGATGGTGCTGGCGGCAGTGCTCGCCGGCCTGATCCCGATGTTGCACAGCAGCCTGAGCTGGGGCGACCGGCCGAAGATTCCCGGTTCGATCGTCTTCGTCACCCTGTGGCTGCTGGCGATTGTCTGCGCCCTCGGCGCCGCATGGCAGGCCAAGTATCACCGTCTCGCCGCACTGACCATGGTCAGCGTCTGTGGCCTGATGACCTGCGTGACCTTCGTCTGGTTCTCCGCACCGGATCTGGCCCTGACGCAACTCGCGGTCGAAGTGGTGACCACGGTGCTGATCCTGCTCGGTCTGCGCTGGCTGCCACGGCGGATCGAAGAAGTCTCGCCATTGCCGAGCAGCCTGCGCAAGGCGCGCATTCGTCGTCTGCGCGACTTGCTGCTGTCGATTGCCGTCGGTGGCGGCATGGCGCTGCTGTCCTACGCGATGCTGACGCGGCAGACGCCCAACGACATTTCTTCGTTCTACCTCAGCCGTGCCATGCCCGAGGGCGGTGGCAGCAACGTGGTCAACGTGATGCTGGTGGACTTCCGTGGTTTCGACACGCTCGGTGAAATCACCGTGCTGGTCGCGGTGGCGCTGACCGTGTTCGCCCTGCTGCGACGCTTCCGCCCGCCGAAAGAAAGCCTGCAACTGCCGGCCCAGCAGCGCCTGCTCGCGCCCGACGTGGTTACCGACCTGGTCAACCCGCGTTCGGCCAGCGACACCGCACTCGGCTTCATGATGGTGCCGGCGGTGCTGGTGCGCCTGCTGCTGCCGATTGCGCTGGTGGTGTCGTTCTATCTGTTCATGCGCGGGCACAACCAGCCGGGCGGCGGTTTCGTCGCCGGGCTGGTGATGTCGGTGGCGTTCATCCTGCAATACATGGTTGCCGGCACACAGTGGGTCGAAGCGCAAATGAGCCTGCGACCGCTGCGCTGGATGGGCACCGGGCTGCTGTTCGCCACGGCCACAGGCCTGGGCGCGATGCTGGTCGGTTATCCGTTCCTGACCACGCACACCTGGCATTTCAGCCTGCCGGTGCTGGGTGACATCCATGTCGCCAGCGCACTGTTCTTCGACATCGGCGTGTATGGCGTGGTGGTCGGTTCGACGCTGTTGATCCTCACCGCCCTCGCCCACCAATCGGTGCGGGGTCACAAGACCGCATCGCTGCCCAAGTCCGTCGCCAGCAAAGGAGCCGTCTGATGGAAGAAGTCATCGCAATCGCCATCGGCGTCCTCGCCGCCTCGGGCGTGTGGCTGATCCTGCGGCCACGGACCTTTCAGGTGGTCATGGGCCTGTGCCTGCTGTCGTACGCGGTCAACCTGTTCATCTTCAGCATGGGCAGCCTGTTCATCGGCAAGGAGCCGGTGATCAAGGACGGCGTCACGCAAGACTTGCTGCACTACACCGACCCGCTGCCGCAGGCACTGGTCCTCACCGCGATCGTCATCAGCTTCGCCATGACCGCATTGTTCCTCGTCGTTCTGCTCGCCTCGCGCGGCCTGACCGGCACTGACCACGTCGACGGCCGGGAGCCTAAAGAATGATGGCGATGACTCACCTGATCGCCGCACCGATTCTGCTGCCGCTGCTGACCGCCGCCATCATGCTGATGCTCGGCGAACGGCACCGGCCGCTGAAGGCGAAAATCAACCTGTTCTCCAGCCTAGTCGGCCTGTTCATCTCGGTGATGCTCCTGCAATGGACGCAAACCACCGGTGTGCCCGGCTCCATCGGCGTGTACCTGCCGGGCAACTGGCAGGCTCCGTTCGGCATCGTGCTGGTGGTCGATCGTTTGTCGGCACTGATGCTCGTGCTGACCGGGATCATCGGTGTCAGCGCCCTGCTCTTCGCGATGGCGCGCTGGGACGGTGCTGGTTCAAGTTTCCATGCGCTGTTCCAGATTCAGTTGATGGGGCTTTATGGCGCGTTCCTGACGGCGGACCTGTTCAACCTGTTCGTGTTCTTCGAAGTGTTGCTCGCTGCGTCCTATGGCCTGTTGCTGCACGGCTCGGGCCGGGCGCGGGTGTCGTCGGGGCTGCATTACATTTCGATCAACCTGCTCGCCTCGTCGTTGTTCCTGATCGGCGCGGCGCTGATCTACGGCGTCACCGGCACGCTGAACATGGCCGACCTCGCGCTGAAGATTCCGCTGGTGCCGGAAGCCGACCGAGGCCTGTTGCACGCGGGTGCGGCGATTCTGGCGGTAGCGTTCCTGGCCAAGGCTGGCATGTGGCCGCTGAACTTCTGGCTGGTGCCAGCCTATTCCTCGGCCAGTGCCCCGGTGGCGGCGATGTTCGCGATCATGACCAAGGTCGGCATCTACACCCTGCTGCGCCTGTGGACGCTGCTGTTCTCCGGGCAAGCCGGGGCGTCGGCATTCTTCGGCGGCGACTGGCTGATCTACGGCGGCATGGCGACCATGGCCTGTGCGGCGCTGGCGATTCTTGCCGCGCAACGGCTGGAACGCATGGCCAGCCTGAGCATTCTGGTGTCGGCCGGGATCCTGTTGTCGGCCATTGGCTTTGCCCAGCCGAACCTGATCGGCGCGGCGCTGTTCTATCTGGTCAGCTCGACGCTGGCGTTGAGCGCACTGTTCCTGCTGGCCGAATTGATCGAACGTTCGCGCTCGGCCAATGAGATCCCGCTGGAAGACGAAAGCGAATTGCTGCCGCGCCCGCAGGAATCCCTGCAACCGCCCAAAGGCATCAACCTCGACGACGAGCAAAAAGCCGTGGTCGGCCAGGTCATCCCGTGGACCATGGCGTTTCTTGGCCTGAGCTTCATTGCCTGTGCGCTGCTGATCATCGGCATGCCGCCGCTGTCCGGCTTCATCGGCAAACTCAGCCTGATCGGGGCGTTGCTCAATCCACTGGGCCTGGGCACTGGCGCGCCGATTTCCACTGGCGCGTGGGCCTTGCTGGCGCTGTTGATTCTCTCCGGGCTGGCTTCGCTGATGGCGTTCTCGCGTCTCGGCATTCAGCGTTTCTGGACACCCGAGGAGCGCCCTTCGCCACTGCTGCGCAAACTTGAATGCGCACCGATCTTCCTGCTACTGGGGCTGAGCATTGCCCTGACCTTCAAGGCAGAACCGCTGCTGCGCTACACCCAGGCCACAGCCGAGGCGCTGAACAATCCGCAGCAATACGTGATGGCGGTGCTCGGTACCCGCGCGGTACCGAGCCCGGCAAGCAAAGCCGCCATGCTCGAGGTGCAGCCATGAAGCGCGTGTTTCCTGCACCCTTGCTGTCGCTGGCGCTGTGGGCCTTGTGGCTGACGCTGAACCTTTCGATCAGCCCGGGCAACTTGCTCATCGGCGCAATTCTGGGTTTTGCCGCGCCGTTGATGATGCGCAAACTGCGCCCGAAACAAGTGCGCATCCGTCGTCCGGGGACGATCGTGCGACTGTTCTTGCTTGTTGGTCGTGACGTGGTGGTGTCCAACCTGATCGTCGCCTGGGGCGTTCTCAATGCTGGTCGCCGTCCACTGCGCTCACGCTTCGTCAAAGTGCCGCTCGACCTGCGCGACGCCCACGGTCTGGCGACACTGGCGATGATCTGCACCGTGGTGCCCGGCACGGTGTGGTCGGAGCTGGCGCTGGATCGCAGCATTTTGTTGCTGCACGTCTGGGATCTGGACGACGAAGCGCAGTTCATCGAGCACTTCAAGAGCACTTACGAGCGGCCGTTGATGGAGATTTTCGAATGAGCCCCTTACTGTCAAACGCGATCCTGCTGACGCTGTTCCTGTTTTCGCTGGCGATGGTATTGACGCTGGTGCGTTTGTTCAAAGGGCCGTCAGCGCAGGATCGGGTCCTGGCGCTGGACTACCTGTACATCGTCGCCATGCTGATGATGTTGACCCTGGGCATTCGTTATTCCAGTGACACTTACTTCGAAGCAGCGCTGTTGATTGCGCTGTTCGGCTTCGTCGGCTCGTTTGCCCTGGCGAAATTCCTGCTGCGTGGCGAGGTGATCGAATGACCGCTGAATTGTCTTTGTGGGTGGAAATTCCGGTGGCGATCCTGCTGGTGCTCAGCGGCGTGTTTGCGCTGATCGGTGCGCTAGGGTTGTTGCGGATGAAGGATTATTTCCAACGCATGCACCCGCCAGCACTGGCTTCGACGCTGGGCGCATGGTGCGTGGCATTGGCGTCGATCATCTGCTTCTCGGCACTGAAGTCCGGGCCGGTGGTACACGCCTGGCTGATTCCGATTTTGCTGGCGATCACCGTGCCGGTAACCACGCTACTGCTGGCGCGGGCGGCATTGTTCCGCAAGCGTATGGCTGGCGACGATGTGCCGGCCGAAGTCAGCAGCCGTCGCACCGAAAGCGGCAGTTAACCCGTAAAAGATCGCAGCCTTCGGCAGCTCCTACATTGATCCCTGTAGGAGCTGCCGAAGGCTG
>NZ_RWIL01000081.1:0-8211 GCF_009764635.1 Pseudomonas sp. PB103
TGCCGCAGGCTGCGATCTTTTGATGTTGCTTTTGAAAAACAAGATCAAAAGATCGCAGCCTGCGGCAGCTCCTACATGGGGCGTGAATCGATGGAGTGTCAGCGACTGGCGCAACCGGCGGATGTTTGCTTAAGTCAATCGAGACCCTTGATGGCTGGCTTCGCCCGGAGAATCCCATGTCGATCCGAATGCTGCTGGCCGGTGCGTGTGTGCTGTGCGCCATCCCGGCCGCGCAGGCCGTCGAATACAACCGGGTCAACACCACGGCGAGCCAGATCAGTTTCACCTACAACCAGATGGGCTCGCGGATGTACGGCACCTTCGGCAAGTTCGAAGCGACGCTGGACTTCGACACCGACAACCTCGCCAGCGCCCACACCACCCTGCACATCGACCTTAATAGCATTGATGCCGGCAGCGAAGACGCCAATAGCGAACTGGTCAAACCGGCGTGGTTCGACACGGCTAAATTCCCTGTCGCAGTGTTTGAGTCGAGCCGTTTCACCCAAGTCGCCGAGCACCGCTACCTGATCGCCGGCCAGCTCACCCTCAAGGGCATCACCCGCAAGGTGGAGGTGCCGGTGGAATTGAAACCAGACCGCGACATCGGAATTTTCGACGGTGAACTGCTGCTCAAGCGCGACGAGTTTGGCCTCGGCGCAGGGGAGTGGGCGGACACCGTGGTGTCGAAAGACATCGCCATCAAGTTCAAGGTGGTGGCGCCACAGCAGTGACGCCCAGAACTCCCCTAGGCCTGCCTGGAATAGGAACGCAGCTTGAAAAATGGACGCTGAATCGGCGAAAGATCCTGCTCCCGGCAGATGAAATTCTCCTCAATGTAGGAGCTGCCGAAGGCTGCGATCTTTTGATCTTGTCTTTTAAAAAACAAAGTCAAAAGATCGCAGCCTTCGGCAGCTCCTACAGGGGGGATATCGGGACAGGGTATGATGGGGCGTTTTTTGCCGGAGTCGCTCGTCATGCCACGTATCATCCACTACAAAACCCCATGCCCCGAGGGCGTCAACAGCCAGATTCTGCAGATGGTTGTCGACTACCTGACTGATATCAGTGCGGTCGGTCTTGGCCCGAGCAATCTGCTGTACAACGTCTATCAGTATGCGGTCGGCTATGAGGTGCATCTGTATCTGGAGGCGTTGAACGGCAAGAAGGGCACTGAGGTGGAGTTGTTGGTGGCCACCGATGATGACGATCCGGAACAGGTCATCGGCTTTCTCTTGTACCTGCCGGTGCAGGGCGATTGGGAGGCGTGCAGCGTCGCTTACATGGCGGTGCGCGAAGGGTATCGTCGCCAGGGTGTGGCGCGGGCAATGATTGGCGAAATGGTCGGGCGTTATCCGCATGCCGAGCTGGCCTGCACCGTTGGCAAAGTCCCGTACTTCGAAGCTTTGGGTTTTGAAGTGATCGGTCAGCGCGAGACGCAAGTGCTGATGAGTACCCGCCATTACCGCAGCAACGGCCTGCGCGGTTTTATCGATACCACACCGATTTACCGATCATTGGAAGTGCAGCAGATTCACACCTACCTGCTGCAGAAAAACAGCAAACGGGCGATGCTCGACGCGGAGAAACAGCGCGACCGCCATCTCGACCAGACCACCCGACATACCGAAGAATTTGTCCGCCAGCGCCTGACGGTGCACTGATACTACTTCGGCAAAAAAGCCCTTGCCGGGAATCCCGCAGCAAGGGCTTTTTTGTACCCGCCATTCAGCCGAGTTTGACGTTCATGGTGATCCGCGCCGTGAACACTTTTTTGCCCTCGGTATCGTGAATGTCCACATTGACGATTTTGTCGCCCGCGCTTTGCCAATCCACGCCCTCGCCAGTGGCTAGCGCTGTGACATCGGTTTTCGCCTTGGCCAGATACTCCACGGTCATGCCTTTGGGAATCCAGCGCGCGCCGGGCGGAATCGACACGTCAGTCATCATCCCGGCAGCCAGTTCTGCGGCGTTGCACATGGCAATCGCATGGACGGTGCCGAGGTGGTTGGTGATTTCGCGGCAAAAGGGCACTTGCACGGTTGCCGCATTCGCTCGCAGTTCCGTCACCAGCGGATTGATGGTGCTGAAATACGGCGCTACCTGGCAGGCCATCTGGCTGAAAGCTTGCGGGCCTGCGCTGTTGAACATGCTGAGAAACTGACTCATGGAGATCCCTCGCTGAACGTGATTTGCGGAATTATGTTCCGTTACAGAATAATGTTCTGTAACGGAACGGTATTCTGTTAAGAGGAATTCTGTCAACCTATGCACGTTTTCGCATTGGGCACGATGTGCCTTTTCCCTTCGTTGATTTCGGGTCGCAAGCAGCATGGAAACCGCCGATTTACTGGAACGTAGCTACCCCGGACGCCGCGCCGAACTCAAGCGCGATATCTTTCGCAAGGCGCTGAGCCTGTTCAACGAGCAGGGGATCGAAGCCACCACCATCGACATGATTCGTGCCGAATGTGACACCAGCGTCGGGGCGATCTACCACCATTTCGGCAACAAGGAAGGTCTGGTCGCGGCGCTGTTCTTTACCGCGCTGGACGATCAGGCGCGTCTGCGCGACGCCTACCTCGACGCGGCAAAAACCACTGAGGAGGGCGTGCAGGCGCTGGTGTTCAGTTACCTCGATTGGGTCGAGCAGCAGCCACAATGGGCACGGTTCCAGTACCACGCGCGGTTCGCCGTGACCAAAGGACCGTTCAAGGAGGAGTTGGCCGAGCGCAACAAGACGCGCAATCTGCGCCTGCGTGACTGGCTGGCCGAATCCGGACGCGCCGCTGAACTCAAGGCGTTGCCCGCCGAGTTGCTGCCATCGCTGATCATCGGTCAGGCCGACAGTTATTGCCGGGCCTGGCTAGCCGGCAGGGTGAAGGGCAGCCCGACGGCGTATCGCGAGTTGCTGGCGCAAGCGGCATGGCGCTCGATTCGCGATGAATCACTGCCTGACAGCTGATTTACGAGGGCAAAAAACAGCCTGAAAACGCTTTGACGGAGACGAAGTAGAGCCCGTGAGGCGACGGCTCCTTCGACCATTGCAATGATTGTCGCGTACAACTCGTCACCTAACCCCTGTAGGAGCTGCCGAAGGCTGCGATCTTTTGCTCTTGTCTCTAAAGATCAAAAGATCGCAGCCTCGTTTCACTCGACAGCTCCTACCGGGGGGGGCGCCGTTCCTGTAGGAGCTGCCGCAGGCTGCGATCTTTTGCTCTTGTTTCTGAAGATCAAAAGATCGCAGCCTCGTTTCACTCGACAGCTCCTACCGGGGAGGTGTGGGGGTGAGCCGTTACTGTAGGAGCTGCTGCAGGCTGCGATCTGTTGCTCTTGTTTCTGAGGATCAAAAGATCGCAGCCTCGTTTCACTCGACAGCTCCTACCGGGGAGGTGTGGGGTTGACGCCGTTCCTGTAGGAGCTGCCGCAGGCTGCGATCTTTTGCTCTTGTTTCTGAGGATCAAAAGATCGCAGCCTCGTTTCACTCGACAGCTCCTACCGGGGGGGAGGTTGTGGGGTTAGCGGGCGCCGGGCCAGCCGGCCTTGTCGAGGGCGGCGAGCAGGGTTTGCGCGTCCAGCCCCGGCACGGCATGGCCATTGCCGGCGGTGCTTTCGCTGGCGAGCAGGGCGTTGATGATTGCCTCTTCAACCGCTTCAGTGGCGGCCAGAAACAGCTCGCTGATGTGGTCGTTATTGACCATGCGCAAACCCTCGCAGGTCGACGCGCCTTTGCCTTCATACGCGGCCGGCGGAACGTGATCATTGCCGGTGGCGAAGGCGATGAAGATGTCGCCGCTGTGATCCTCGTTACCGCCGCCGGTGCGCGCCAGACCGAGGCTGGCGCGTTGCGCCAGTCGCGTGCATTGATGGGGCAGCAGCGGTGCATCGGTGGCCAGGCAGACCACAATCGAACCCATGCCCGGATGCGGCAACGAGGCGCGCAGGAACGGTGAATCCACCTGTTCCATGTAGCGGCCGACCGGGTAACCGTCGACTCGCAATTCACTGCGAATGCCGTGGTTGGCTTGCACGATCGCGCCCACCGTCCAGCCGCCCTGAGCATCGCTCAATCGGCGTGATGCGGTGCCGATGCCACCCTTGAACTCATGGCAGATCATGCCGCTGCCACCGCCTACCGCGCCTTCCTGTACCGGGCCGGCGACCGCGTTGCGCATGGCTTCGGCGACGTGTTCAGGCTTGACGTGAAAACCGTTGATGTCATTGATCAGCCCGTCGTAAGTTTCCAGCACCACCGGCATGTTCCAGTAGAGACGGCCATCGTCCGGTTGCTGCTCACGATCCAGCACAATCAGCGCATCACGCACCACGCCGAGGCTGTGGGTGTTGGTAAACGCGATCGGGCTGGTCAGCAATCCGGCCTCGCGAATCCACTCAAGCCCGGTGGCATCACCGTTGCCGTTGAGCACATGCACCCCGGCAAAGCACGGTTGCTGGCTGGTCGAACCCAGGCGTGGCTCGATCAGCGTGACGCCGGTGCAGATGTCGCGCCCGGCGCTGCTGCGACCGCGCACATTGCTGTGGCCGACGCGGATGCCCGGCACATCGGTGATGGCGTTGAGCGGGCCGGGGTGCATCTGGCCGATACGGATATTCAGGTCACGGGCGCGAGGTTTCATCGATATCTGTCTCTCTAAAAATATTGGGCCGATCACCGTCCCTGTGGGAGCTGGCTTGCCAGCGATGACGGTGCTTCACCCGACGGATGTATTGGCTGAACGGACGCCATCGCTGGCAAGCCAACTCCCACAGGGTCAGGCGGTATTTGCAAATGCTGAACCACGCTCAGGCACCGGTTGATATCCCCACACCGCCCCCGCATGATGCGGCTCTGCTGGCGTGTCGCCGGTCATGAACAACAGTGGTCAGCCTACCGGGCCGACTGCGCCTGACCCATTCCCTTCATGGGTTATACAAAAGGGGTAGTGCGTGGACGCGTTGTTGCAGGAGTTGCCGGTGCATCAAAGTCTGGCGCGGGTATTTGCCAGCATCGGGCAGGAGGTTTTCTGGCGTGCATTGGTCGATACCCTGCGGCTGCTGGTGCCGCTGGACAACGCGCTGGTTGCGGTGATGACGGCGGGGCAGGCGCCGCAATTGTTGATCGACTTCGACAGCAAGGGCCGCCCGGACGACCAGGAAGAACTGGCCGGTTACACCGCAGGCATGTACCTGCTCGATCCGTTCTATCAAACCGCGACCACCGGCATTGCCGATGGTTTGCACAGCCTGGCGTCGGTGGCGCCGGATCAGTTCCTGCACAGCGAGTACTACCAGAGCTACTTTCGCTCGGTGGTGGGCGAAGACGAATTGCAGTTCATCATCAATGTCGAGGCGGGCGTGCTCGGCCTGTCACTGGGGCGCTCGACGGCGTTCAACGCGAGCGAACAGGGCCGGCTCTTGTGCGTGCGCGATTGGGTGCTGGCAGCGATGCGTCGACACGTGCAACTGCTGCCGCCGCAAGGGCCGGCCGCTGAAGCAGTGGTGGGGGATCTGGCGACCTTGCTCGATCGCTTTGAAGCGCGCCTGACTGTGCGCGAGGTCGACACCGCGCGCTTGATTTTGCAGGGCTTCTCCAGTAAAGCGATTGCCCAGCAAATGGGCATTTCGCCGGAGACGGTCAAAGTCCATCGGCGCAATCTGTACCACAAGCTCAATGTCACCGGGCACGGCGAATTGTTCGCCCTGGTGCTGCGCCAAAACCGCGATGGATGATTCGCCCTGGTGCTGCGCCAAAACCGCGATGGATGATTACTGTAGGAGCTGTCGAGTGAAACGAGGCTGCGATCTTTTGATCTTGTGTTTTAAAAGATCGCAGCCTTCGGCAGCTCCTACACGGGGTCAGGCGATGCGTTGGAAGACGAGGGCTTTCAGGCCGCTCTCAGGATCAACATCCGGGAATTCCGGCGGATTTTCCAGGCGCTGTTCGAAGCGCAGGCCGGGCGCCTGCTCGGTCACACCATCAATCAAAAAGTCCGGGCCGAACGCCGGGTCATTCATGCAGGCGAGCACCGTACCTTGCGCCGTCAGCAATTCCGGCAGGCGGCGCAGCACGCGCTGATAATCCTTGGTCAGCAGGAAACTGCCTTTCTGAAACGACGGCGGATCGATGATGACCAGGTCGTAAGGACCGCTGTTGATCACCTTGCCCCAGGATTTGAACAGGTCATGACCGAGGAAGCTGACTTTGCTCAAGTCATGGCCATTCAAGCGGTGATTGTCGCGACCGCGACTCAGCGCTGCCCGTGACATGTCGAGGTTGACCACATGGCTGGCGCCACCCTCGATGGCCGCCACGGAAAAACCGCAGGTGTAGGCAAACAGGTTAAGGATGCGTTTGCCGTCGGCCTGTTCGCGCACCCAGTTGCGCCCGTTACGCATATCGAGAAACAGCCCGGCGTTCTGCTTGCGGCCCAGATCGACGCGATACTGCAAGCCGCCCTCGACGATGGTCATTTCGTCGATCTCATCGCCCAGCAACCATTCAGCCGTGCTTTGCGGCAGGTAGCGGTGCTGGATCAACAGCGTCTTCGCAGCGCACTGCTGCCATTGCTCAGTACTGGTGAGGTCCAGCAGCAAACGCTTGAGGTTTTCCAGCTGCTCAGGTTCCGGCTCCTTGAACAGCGACACCAGCACTACGCCTTGCAACCAGTCCACGGTCAACTGCTCAAGCCCCGGCCAGCAGCGCCCGCGTCCGTGGAACAGGCGACGGGTTTCGCTCGGTGCGGCCGCCAGTGCAGGCAGCAGATGGGCGTGGAGGGTGGCGAGGGCTTCAGGGTTCATCGGT
The DNA here is from genome assembly GCF_009764635.1 of Pseudomonas sp. PB103. Taxonomy (NCBI): domain Bacteria; kingdom Pseudomonadati; phylum Pseudomonadota; class Gammaproteobacteria; order Pseudomonadales; family Pseudomonadaceae; genus Pseudomonas; species Pseudomonas sp. PB103. The sequence continues at coordinate 6,803 of NZ_RWIL01000081.1, forward strand.
CAACGTCGGCGAGCAAAAGGGCCGGCATTTTAACCACAAATACGCCGTCGCGAACGCTCGGTGCGACCCCGCCAAAACACACTTTTGGAAAAGAGCTGTATCAAAAATGAATTTCTGCAGGGCGCGCTGCTCATACCTGATAAGCAGCGGATTCAAGCCGCTAAATCGTTAATGCAATTCCGGGAGTGCCAGTTCATGTGCCCAACACCTACGGCGAGCGCGCACCTTCCTGGCGGGTTGATTCTGGTAGTTGAGGATGATCCGTTGATTCTGGAGTTTCTCTGCGAAATTCTTCAGGAGGAAGGTTTCAAGGTCGAGCCGCAGACCAGCGCCGACGCCGCATCACAATACCTTGAGGAACACGCGCCGGAAGTGGCGTTGTTGCTCACCGACATCACCATGCCCGGCACCCTCAACGGCGCCGACCTGGCGAATCTGGTCGGCGATCGCTGGCCGGACAAGCCGGTGATGGTCATGTCCGGCTATGAAACGCCCGAGACCTCAGGGGTCAAGCATCCGGTGGCGTTCATCAAGAAGCCTTGGGCCATCGGGCAATTGCTCGACTGTGTCGACAGCGCCTTCAAATCCAAGGCGCCGCGTCTGCACTGACAAGTGCTACATTGCCGGGCAAAACTGCCCGGCCCCTTGCCAGAGGATGCGACCCTTTGCCTGCTCAAGATGCTCTATTCAACCGCGCGTTCGGCGCGTTTCTGTTCGACATGGACGGCACCGTCCTCAACTCCATCGCCGCCGCTGAGCGGATCTGGTCCGCCTGGGCAGTGCGCCATGGCGTGGAGGTCGAGACGTTTTTGCCGACCATTCACGGTGCCCGGGCCATCGACACGATCAATCGCCTGAACCTGCCGGGCGTGGACGCCGAGGCGCAAGCGGCGTTCATCACCGAGGCGGAAATCGAAGACGTTGAAGGCATCGTTGAAATTCCCGGCGCGGCGGCGTTTCTTCGCAGCCTGCCTGCCGATCGTTGGGCGATGGTGACTTCAGCGCCGCGCGATCTGGCCTTACGCAGAATGGCTGCCGCCGGGATTCCCGAACCGGCCGTGATGATTACCGCTGAAGACGTCAAGGCCGGCAAACCCGACCCGGCCGGCTACCTGCTGGCGGCCGGACGTCTTGGGCTTGAACCGCGCGACTGCCTGATTTTTGAAGACGCCACCGTCGGCATCCAGGCCGCCGAAGCGGCTGGCGCGGCGCTGATGATCATCACCACGACGCACCAGCATCCGCTTGAAACGGCGCACGCGACATTGGCCAGTTACGCCGACATCAGCGTCAAAATCGACGACGACGGCAAGCTCCACCTCCAACCCAACTGACCCCGACCTGTAGGAGCTGCCGCAGGCTGCGATCTTTTGATCTTGCTTCTTAAAATAAAGATCAAAAGATCGCAG
>NZ_RWIL01000082.1:0-19728 GCF_009764635.1 Pseudomonas sp. PB103
CCTGCGGCAGCTCCTACATGAGACTTGTGTAGGAGCTGCCGCAGGCTGCGATCTTTTGATGTTGCGGTTATTTCAGGGCCGCGAGGATTTCGTCCGGGTCGAACCCACGTATCAACGTGCCATTGACGTCGATCAACGGAATCCCGCGTCCACCCAATGCCTCATACGCCTTGCGCGCCTCGGCATCCTTCTCGATGTCGAACTCCTTGAACGCAATCCCCTTGCTGTCGAGAAAACGCTTGGTCTGTTTGCAGTAGCCGCACCAGTCGGTGGCGTAGAGCACGACGTTGGCCTGCGCGCGCGTCTGCTCGGCAACCATTTGTGACGGATTGAACACCCGCTCGATCTTGCCCCAGTTCTGATAAACCACGACCACCAGCAGAACCAGCGCGACCTTCTTCAGCACATTGCCGAGCATCAGTTGCGCCGCTTCAGCTGATCGGTCAGCGACGTCGGCAAACCTTTGATCACCAGGGTGCCAGCCTCTTCGTCGTACTCGATCTTCGAGCCCAGCAGATGCGCTTCAAAGCTGATCGACAGGCCCTCGGCGCGGCCGGTAAAGCGGCGGAATTGATTGAGGGTGCGTTTGTCCGCCGGAATCTCTGGCGACAGGCCGTAGTCCTTGTTGCGGATGTGATCGTAGAAGGCTTTCGGGCGCTCTTCGTCGATCAACTCGGAGAGTTCTTCCAGGCCCATCGGTTCGCCGAGTTTGGCCTGGCTGCTGGCGTAATCGACCAGGGTCTTGGTTTTCTCGCGGGCCGACTCTTCCGGCAAGTCTTCGCTCTCGACGAAATCGCTGAAGGCCTTGAGCAACGTGCGTGTCTCGCCCGGGCCGTCGACGCCTTCCTGGCAACCGATGAAGTCGCGGAAGTACTCCGAAACCTTTTTGCCGTTCTTGCCCTTGATGAACGAGATGTACTGCTTGGACTGCTTGTTGTTCTGCCACTCGGAGACGTTGATGCGCGCCGCCAGGTGCAACTGGCCAAGGTCGAGGTGGCGCGACGGGGTCACGTCCAGCTCGTCGGTCACCGCCACGCCTTCGCTGTGGTGCAGCAGGGCGATAGCGAGGTAATCGGTCATGCCTTGCTGATAGTGGGCGAACAGTACGTGACCGCCGACCGACAGGTTCGACTCTTCCATCAGCTTTTGCAGGTGCTCGACCGCGACTTTGCTGAACGCGGTGAAGTCCTGGCCGCCTTCCATGTATTCCTTCAGCCAGCCGCTGAACGGGAACGCGCCGGATTCCGGATGGAACAGACCCCAGGCTTTGCCCTGTTTGGCGTTATAGCTTTCGTTGAGGTCGGCGAGCATGTTCTCGATGGCTGCAGACTCGGCCAGTTCGGTGTTACGGGCGTGCAGAACTGCGGGCGTGCCGTCGGGTTTTTTGTCGATCAGGTGGACGATGCAATGACGGATCGGCATGGGCTTCTCGGCTGTTGGAAGGGAGGAGGGCAGGCTCCCCCGAAAAAGCGCCCAGTGTACCCGATTCTCAGCACAGGCCTCCTGTAGGAGCTGCCGCAGGCTGCGATCTTTTGATCTGGAATTTTAAAAAACAAGATCAAAAGATCGCAGCCTTCGGCAGCTCCTACATAACCGGGGAAACTGCGTTGGCGGCAGCGTATACGGGGGGTTGTAGGGCAAAACCGGGGCGTGCGAACGGGCTTATGCAGTTTTTTACCGATTTAGAGCAATAAAGCTGACCAAATGGGTAGCTAGAGGCGGATATTTCCCCGTCTCTGTGCTAGTTTTGCCCGGTCTTACGCGAAGTCACTGCGTTAAGCGTGCAATCAGCATTTGTCAGGTCGAACCAAACCCTGATTTCGGCATCTATAACCCGACTCGTCGTGGTTATCGCCGAGGGTGCCAGATCCAGAAGATCGGGCTCGATGGCTGACACTGCACTCTGCAATCCATATGAATTTGATAGGGAAGGAACACTACATGGCTCTTACTAAAGACCAACTGATCGCCGACATCGCTGAAGCTATCGACGCGCCGAAAACCACCGCGCGTAACGCTCTGGACCAACTGGGCCAAATCGTTGCCGATCAGCTGGAAAACGGCGGCGAAATCACCTTGCCTGGTATCGGCAAGCTGAAAGTGACCGAGCGTCCTGCCCGCACTGGCCGTAACCCTTCGACTGGCGCTGCCATCGAAATCCCTGCGAAGAAAGTGATCAAGCTGGTTGTGGCCAAAGGCCTGACCGACGCTGTGAACAAGTAAGACGCAGCAATAAAAAACCGTGCACCGGAGTGATCCGGGCACGGTTTTTTTGTGCCTGCGATTTGACGCGTTACCCCTGTAGGAGCTGCGGCACGCTGCGATCTTTTGATCTTGCGTTTAAAAAATCACGATCAAGATCAAAAGATCGCAGCGTGCCGCAGCTCCTACAGGGGGCCGAGCAGGGTTAGCGGGTCCAGCGCTCGCGGCGCCAGATCTGCTGTTCGGACTTGGTCTGGAAGGTCCAGGCGACGAAACGGCTCTGCTTCTGCCCCTGGGACATCTCCACCACCTGGCTTTCCAGCACGCCGGCCTTTTTCAGTGCGGTTTCGATGGCTGGCAGGTTCGAGGCTTTCGACACCAGCGTGCTGAACCACAGCACCTTGTGCTGGAAATTCGCGCTCTCGGCGATCAGTTGCGTCACGAATCGCGCTTCACCGCCTTCACACCACAGCTCCGCCGACTGGCCACCGAAGTTCAGCACCGGCAGTTTGCGTTTCGGGTCGGCCTTGCCCAGTGCGCGCCATTTGCGCTCGCTGCCCTTGGTCGCTTCGTCCATCGAGGCGTGGAACGGCGGGTTGCACATGGTCAGGTCAAAGCGCTCGCCCGGTTCCAGCAGGCCGATCAGGATGTGCTTGCGATTTTCCTGCAGGCGCAACTGGATCACCTTGTTCAAGTCGTTGGACTGAACGATGGCTTTGGCGGCAGCCACGGCCGTCGGGTCGATCTCCGAGCCAAGGAAGTGCCAGCGGTATTCGCTGTTACCGATCAGCGGATACACGCAGTTGGCGCCCATGCCGATGTCCAGCACGTTGACGATTGCGCCGCGCGGCACCTTGCCGTCGTTCATGCTCGCCAACAAATCCGCGAGGAAGTGCACGTAATCGGCACGGCCCGGTACAGGCGGGCAGAGGTAATCCGCTGGGATGTCCCAATGCTGGATGCCATAAAACGACTTGAGCAGCGCCCGGTTAAACACGCGCACCGCATCGGGGCTGGCGAAGTCGATGCTTTCCTTGCCGTACGGGTTGGTGATCACGAACTTCGCCAGTTCCGGCGTGGTCTTGATCAGCGCCGGGAAGTCGTAACGACCCTGGTGGCGATTGCGCGGGTGCAGGCTGGCCTTTTCACGCGGTTCGACGGTCTTGGCCGGGGTCGCGGAGTCAGGCTTCTTGCGCGCAGGTTTGGGTGTGCGGGGGGCGTTCATGGGCGTGGTCGATTCGGGTATGGCTGAAAGTGGCGGGTATTGTCCCACAAAGTGGGCATCAGGAAGCCTACTGATGCGTCCGCCTTCATCTCAGATCACTTTCAACCACCTCGCAACGCAGCAACTGAGCGCTCACTTCATAAAGACGAAGGTCGCGGCAGTCGGCATCAAGATAGCAGAGGCTTGGGGGAATCCACGTTGATAGTGAAACTAAGCCCTATGTCTCCAACCTCGAAGAGGTTTTTTGATGTCTTGTAACGTCCAGTCGCGGAGATTAAGGCATCGTTGGCAAAATGTTCGATTACATCATCATAGTGTTCTTCGGTAAAAATGCAGATTAGATCTTCGGCGCAGTCAGGACGGTTTCGCAATGTAAACCTGCGATGGTCTTTGTCCAATTCTCTTATCACTCCGGTGACTTGCATCAACTGCTCCTCATCGGTTTTCTTTTTACCCAGTGCTTGGGTGATAGTTTTGCGATCGGATCGACTGATGAGCACTTGCTGAAAATTTCCAATCAGCTGTCCGCGGAGTTCGACACTCTCAATTTGTCCATGTGCCGGAGGAGCTAACTCTTTGAGAGCCTGTAGAACGTAGGCTTCCGGCTCTTCGTGCTTCGACGGATTGGTTAGCCAAGCAAACGCATCTTTAAGCTTGCTGGTTCCATTACCGTAAACCACCAGTTCCCCCTTTGCTGATTCAAGCTTTTCCTCTGCCGGCGCAGAAAAGGATACTTCAAAACTATTGAAGGCAAATCTCACAGCAGGCAAATCATAAGAACGCCTGAAACTTTCTTCCGGTCTGCCGGATGACTCATTTGGCATGACGGCTTCAAGCAGCCTTTTCAGAGCGGATGTCGGACCCGTTACCGCTTTAGCGATAACGCTGGCCGGAACTTCACCCTCTCGCAGCCCTTTACCGACCAACCGATACGACAATAGGGGCATGTGTTCCAGGAACAGAGTTGCATCTTGCTTTGGTCGGTAATCCGGCGGTACATCATTTATTTCATCGATAACCCAAGCGTTCTGCGGGTCCATTGAATACGAGCAATCGACTGCCCATAACCAAGGTTGTTTGAGTAGGTCATGAACTGTTCTCTTCCCACTCTTCAACATCTTAATTTGCGATTCTGTCGTTGTAGTAACCAGATAGCGAACAGTTTTGGTGATTCGATCATCCAGACTTTCATACCAAAAGCGCATCAAACGATCGCTGTCGATTGTTACAAAGATCTTTGGGCCATCAAAATCGTACAAAACTTCGGAAATTTCATGCGGATTGAATGGTTCAACCGCCACGTTCGGAGTCGTGATTGTCCAGCTCATCCTAAGACTCCTTAATTACGGCGAACAGCGCGCTGCGAGAAAAGTGGGTGTATGGCCACCATGTCGTGTGGCCTGGATTGGAGTTGCTCGGCGTACTGAGCGATTTTCCATGACTCGCATCGAGCACGGCACAGGCAATTCTTCCGCCCAGACGCGGAAACAATTCGCGTTGGTGCGCACAGGCATCATAGCTCATGAACACAGAGAGTCCGTGACGTGTACAGGCTGCATCGCCTGTTGCATTCGGCGCCCTGCCTCGCTCAGCCTGCGATAAACAATCTTCTTCACGAACCGTATCTTCCTGACACACCATATAAAATGAGCCAGTGCAGTCCTGAGAGGAAGGTAGAGGGCAGGCAGCTGGGAGATTGGGCGGGAAATTCATGCAAAGTCCTTTTTCTGAAGTCGCTGAGTCTACATTTGTGTTCGATTGGGGTCTACGCGGCACTCAACTGCATGCGAAGCGTAGTGTTGCTAGCCCGTCGCTGTAACGAAGTCTCCGGAATTTGACAGTGCAACAAGTTGATTCCATGTCTATAAAAATGAAAAAAGGGAGGCCATAGCGACCTCCCTTTTTCAGTGCGATTTGCCGTTACAGGCTGGCAATCCGCGCGTGCTGCTCGGCCAGTTTGGCCAGGGCCTGTTCAGCCTCGGCCAGTTTGGCGCGTTCCTTCTCGATGACTTCGGCCGGGGCTTTGTCGACGAAACCGGCGTTGGACAGTTTGCCGCCAACGCGCTGGACTTCGCCCTGCAGACGCAGGATTTCCTTGTCCAGACGCGCCAGTTCAGCGCCCTTGTCGATCAGACCGGCCATCGGCACCAGCACTTCCATCTCGCCAACCAGTGCGGTGGCGGACAACGGCGCTTCTTCGCCAGCCGCCAGAACGGTGATCGATTCCAGACGCGCCAGCTTCTTCAGCAGCGCTTCGTTCTCGGTCAGGCGGCGCTGGTCTTCAGCGCTGACGTTCTTCAGGTAGATCGGCAGTGGCTTGCCCGGGCCGATGTTCATTTCGCCACGAATGTTGCGCGTGCCGAGCATTAGTTCCTTGAGCCATTCGATGTCGTTCTCGGCGGCCGGATCAATGCGTTCTTCATTGGCCACTGGCCAAGGCTGCAGCATGATCGTCTTGCCCTGAATACCGGCCAGCGGCGCGATGCGCTGCCAGATTTCTTCAGTGATGAACGGCATGAACGGATGCGCCAGGCGCAGCGCCACTTCCAGCACGCGAACCAGCGTACGGCGAGTGCCGCGCTGACGCTCAACCGGCGCGTTCTCGTCCCACAGCACTGGCTTGGACAGTTCCAGGTACCAGTCGCAATACTGGTTCCAGATGAACTCGTACAGCGCTTGCGCGGCGAGGTCGAAACGGAACTGATCGAGTTGACGGGTCACTTCGGCTTCGGTGCGCTGCAACTGCGAGATGATCCAGCGATCCGCCAGCGACAGTTCGTAGGCTTCGCCGTTCTGGCCGCAATCTTCGCCCTTGTCCAGAACGTAACGCGCGGCGTTCCAGATCTTGTTGCAGAAGTTGCGATAGCCTTCAACGCGGCCCATGTCGAACTTGATGTCGCGACCGGTCGAAGCCAGCGAGCAGAAGGTGAAGCGCAGGGCGTCGGTGCCGTAGCTGGCGATGCCGTCGGCGAACTCGTCGCGGGTCTGCTTCTCGATCTTCTTCGCCAGTTTCGGCTGCATCATGCCGGAGGTGCGTTTCTGCACCAGGTCTTCCAACTCGATACCGTCGATGATGTCCAGCGGGTCAAGGACGTTGCCCTTGGACTTGGACATCTTCTGGCCCTGGCCATCACGCACCAGACCGTGCACATAGACGGTCTTGAACGGCACCTGCGGCGTGCCGTCCTCGTTCTTGATCAGGTGCATGGTCAGCATGATCATCCGGGCAACCCAGAAGAAAATGATGTCGAAGCCCGTCACCAGTACGTCGGTGGAGTGGAATTTCTTCAGGAACTCGGTTTTTTCCGGCCAGCCCAAGGTGGAGAACGTCCACAGACCCGAACTGAACCAGGTGTCGAGTACGTCGTTATCCTGCTGCAGCGCAACGTCCGGACCGAGGTTGTGCTTGGCACGCACTTCGGCTTCGTCGCGACCGACGTAGACCTTGCCCGACTCGTCGTACCAGGCCGGAATCCGGTGGCCCCACCACAGCTGACGGCTGATGCACCAATCCTGAATGTCGCGCATCCACGAGAAGTACATGTTTTCGTACTGCTTCGGCACGAACTGGATGCGGCCGTCTTCAACGGCAGCAATCGCAGGCTCGGCCAGTGGTTTGGTCGAGACGTACCACTGGTCGGTCAGCCACGGCTCGATCACGGTGCCCGAACGGTCGCCTTTCGGCACTTTCAGGTTGTGATCGTCAACACTGACCAGCAGGCCGGCGGCGTCGAACGCAGCGACGATCTGCTTGCGCGCTTCGAAACGCTCAAGACCGGCGTACTCGGCCGGAATTGCGCCGTCGATGCTTTCGTTCAGCGTACCGTCGAGGTTGAACACCTGGGCTGCCGGCAGCACGTTGGCATTCTTGTCGAAGATGTTCATCAGCGGCAGGTTGTGGCGCTTGCCGACTTCGTAGTCGTTGAAATCGTGGGCCGGGGTGATTTTCACGCAGCCGGTGCCGAATTCAGGATCGCAGTAATCGTCGGCGATGATCGGGATGCGGCGGCCAACCAGTGGCAGCTCGACAAACTTGCCGATCAGGGCTTTGTAGCGCTCGTCGTTCGGGTTCACCGCGACGGCGGAGTCGCCGAGCATGGTTTCCGGACGGGTGGTCGCGACGATCAGGAAATCGTTGCCTTCAGCGGTTTTCGCGCCGTCGGCCAGCGGGTACTTCAGGTTCCACAGGAAGCCTTTCTCGTCGTGGTTTTCCACTTCGAGGTCGGAAATCGCCGTGTGCAGTTTGGTGTCCCAGTTGACCAGACGCTTGCCGCGGTAGATCAGACCGTCTTCGTGCAGGCGCACGAACGCTTCTTTAACGGCTTCCGAGAGGCCGTCGTCCATGGTGAAGCGCTCGCGGCTCCAGTCTACGGACGAGCCGAGGCGGCGGATCTGACGGCTGATGTTGCCGCCGGACTGATCCTTCCATTCCCAGACTTTCTCGAGGAATTTTTCGCGACCCAGATCGTGGCGATTCTGGCCCTGGGCTTCGAGTTGACGCTCCACCAGCATCTGCGTGGCGATACCGGCGTGGTCGGTGCCCGGCTGCCACAGGGTGTTGCGACCCTGCATGCGGCGGAAACGGATCAAGGCGTCCATGATCGCGTTGTTGAAACCGTGACCCATGTGCAGGCTGCCGGTGACGTTCGGCGGCGGGATCATGATGGTGTAGGAGTCGCCCGCGCCTTGCGGGGCGAAGTAGTTCTCGGACTCCCAGGTGTTGTACCAGGAAGTTTCAATGGCGTGCGGCTGGTAGGTCTTATCCATGCGCGGCGGGACCCTATTGGCATTAATTCAGGAAAAGCCGACGAGTATAGCGGGGCATGGGGCCGAGGGCGAGCGGGGCAGGCCGGATGTAGATCTAAATGTAGGAGCTGCCGAAGGCTGCGATCTTTTGATCTTGTTTTTTATAAATCAAAATCAAAAGATCGCAGCCTTCGGCAGCTCCTACAGGAGCGTTTATTCGTATTGGCTTAGTAGGCGTTCCATGCGCGCATCGAGGCGGCGTTTGATTTCGGTTTCGATGTGCGGGGCGAAGTCGTCGATCACGTCCTGCATGATCAATTGCGCGGCGGCGCGCAGTTCGCTGTCGAGGTGGAGCAGGGCGTCCGGGCCTTTATTCGCAGGAGCCGCAGGTGGTGCGGGTGTCGGGGCCGGCGTGGGAGGTGGTTCGACAGCGGCCGGCTCAGCGCCGACAGAGTCAAACAACATCGGAATCTGTTCCTGTTCGCCATCCTCGACCGTGTCGGTCAGCAGTGGCGGTTGCAGGTTGTCGTCGCCGAGCAACTGACGGATCGATTCGAGATCGTCCAGCAGGTGTGTCGGCTTTTGCTGCGGTTTCGGAGTGTCCATTGGAATGCTCAGAGTCGCTGTAAACGGTGATCTTGCAGAGGATAGCCCTGTTCGCGGTAGAAGCGAAAACTCTCCCGCGCCGCGGCACGAATCGTCGGGTCTTCGACCACCACTTCCGCCACCCGGGCGAACTTATTGGCGAAGGCCGGGACTTTCAGGTCGAGATTGACCAGCAAGTCCTGGTGCTGACCGCAGTCATCGCCCACACCCAACACGATCAAGCCGTCCGGCTCGCTGTCGGCGGGGCCGTGCGGCACGAAGCTTTCGCCCTTGAACGCCCACAGGCGCGCATCGAGATCGTCACGCTGGGCCGCGTCGCTGCAATGCAGGTAGATGCGGTGGCCCATGCGCCAGGCTTTTTCGGTGAGCTTGCAGGCAAAGTCCAGGCGTGCCGAAGGGTCGGCGCTGGGCAGGATATAGAAGTCGACTTTGGTCATTGCGGTTCCAGAGCGGCAAGCGGCGTCACCCGAGAGTGACGCCGCCGCCCATCAGCGGTGTCAGGCTTTGGCGCGATCGAGCAGGTATTGGGTCAGCAATGGCACCGGACGGCCAGTGGCGCCTTTGTCCTTGCCGCCGCTGGTCCATGCGGTGCCCGCGATGTCCAGGTGCGCCCAGTTGAGGTTCTTGGTGAAGCGCGACAGGAAGCACGCCGCCGTGATGGTGCCGGCTTTCGGGCCACCGATGTTGGCGATATCGGCGAACGGGCTGTCCAGCTGTTCTTGATACTCGTCGAACAACGGCAGTTGCCAGGCGCGGTCGTCGGCTGCCTTGCCGGCGCTGAGCAGTTGGCTGATCAGTTCGTCGTTATTGCCCAGCAAGCCCGAGGTGTGCGCGCCCAGAGCAACGACGCAGGCGCCGGTCAGGGTGGCGATGTCGATCACCGCTTGTGGCTTGAAACGCTCGGAGTAAGTCAGCGCATCGCACAGCACCAGACGGCCTTCGGCGTCGGTGTTGAGGATTTCCACGGTCTGGCCGCTCATGGTGGTGACGATGTCGCCCGGACGCGTCGCATTGCCGCTCGGCATGTTTTCCGCGCAAGCGAGGATGCACACCAGATTGATCGGCAGTTTCAGCTCAAGCACGGCGCGCAGGGTGCCGAACACGGAGGCAGCGCCGCCCATGTCGTACTTCATTTCATCCATGCCGGCGCCCGGCTTCAGGCTGATGCCGCCGGTGTCGAAGGTGATGCCTTTACCTACGAGCGCGTACGGCTTCTCGGATTTCTTGCCGCCGTTGTATTGCATGACGATCAGGCGCGGCGGTTGCTCGCTGCCTTGGCCGACGGCGTAGAACGAGCCCATGCCGAGGGATTTGATCTTCTTCTCGTCGAGGACTTCGACTTTCAGATCCTTGAATTCTTTGCCCAGGTTCTTCGCTTGTTCGCCAAGGAAGGTCGGGTGGCAGATGTTTGGCGGCAGGTTGCCCAGATCGCGGGTGAAGGCCATGCCGTTGGCGATAGCGGTCGCGTGGTTCACGGCGCGCTGCACTTCGGCCTGGGCAGCCTTGATGGTCAGCAGGGTGATTTTCTTCAGCGCGCGCGGTTCGGCTTTCTGGCTCTTGAACTGGTCGAAGGTGTACTCGCCGTCCACCAGGGTTTCTGCCAGCAGACGGGTTTTGCCGTAGCTGTCGCGGTTTTTGACAATAATTTCATCCAGCGCCAGCACGGCATCGCTGCCATTCAGGCCTTTAAGGGTGTTGAGGATGCCGGCAACGATTTTACGGAACGGACGGTCGCCCAGTTCTTCATCCTTGCCCACACCGACCAGCAGCACGCGTTCGGCTTTGAGGTTTGGCAGGCTGTGCAGCAGCAGGCTTTGGCCGACCTTGCCGGCCAGATCGCCACGCTTGAGGACGGCGCTGATCGCGCCACCGCTCAGTTCGTCGACCTGTTTGGCGGCGGCGCCGAGTTTGCGGCCTTCACCGACGGCAACCACCAGGGTGGCGGTTTTCAACGTTTCCGGGCTAACGCTTTTTACAACCAGTTCCATGTGCGGATCCCTGAATGAATGGTCAACACGCAGGCGTTCGACGGTGGCCGCAGTCGCCTGCTTATAGAGAGAAGAGGCGCAGGCCAAAGCCTGCGACAAGGGCCGCAGTTTGAACCTCGCTCCCCGCGCCTGACAACCCTCGGTTGTACGATCTGCAAAGGATTACAGACATGGATGAGTGTGCGCAGTGACAGGCGCCCTCAATCACAGGATAATGCCGCATCTTTTTTCGACGGCTCTGCGTTGCGGGCCGGTCGATGTGTTTGCTTGTTTGGCCGCCTTAGCCTGACAACCCTGGAGTGTCTGGTTTGATCGTCTTCCGTTATCTGTCCCGCGAAGTCCTGTTGACCCTCAGTGCCGTGAGTGCCGTGCTGCTGGTCATCATCATGAGCGGTCGTTTCATCAAATACCTCGCTCAGGCCGCTGCCGGCCAGCTCGATCCGGGTTCTTTGTTCCTGATCATGGGCTTTCGTCTGCCGGGGTTCCTGCAACTGATTCTGCCGCTGGGCCTGTTCCTCGGGATCTTGCTGGCTTACGGTCGCCTGTACCTCGAAAGCGAAATGACCGTGCTCTCGGCCACCGGCATGAGCCAGCAGAAGCTGTTTCGCATGACCCTGTTTCCGGCGACCCTGGTGGCGCTGGTAGTGGCATGGCTGAGCCTTGGTCTGGCCCCGCAAGGTGCCAACCAGTTCCAGTTGCTGCTGAACAAGCAGGACGCCCTGACCGAATTCGACACCCTTGAGCCTGGCCGTTTTCAGGCGCTGCGTGATGGCACCCGGGTGACCTACACCGAAACCCTGAGCGACGATCGCGTCAATCTGGGCAGCGTGTTCATCTCGCAGAAAAACCTCGGTGCCGATCAGAAGGATCGCGGGATTTCCGTGCTGGTGGCCGAGAAGGGCCGGCAGGAAGTGCGTCCCGACGGTAACCGTTACCTGATTCTCGACAATGGCTACCGCTATGACGGCAGTCCGGGTCAGGCCGACTACCGAGCGATTCATTACGAGACCTATGGCGTGCAACTGCCCAAGCCAGACGTCAGCGAAGAGGTCACCGACCGCGACGCCATGCCGACATCGGCCCTGTTGGGCAGCGACGACATTCGCTCGCGCACCGAGCTGCAGTGGCGTCTGTCCCTGCCGCTGCTGGTATTTATCGTGACCCTGATGGCGGTGCCGCTGTCGCGCGTGAACCCGCGCCAGGGGCGTTTCCTCAAGCTGCTGCCGGCGATTCTTCTTTATATGGCTTACCTGACCATCCTGATTGCCGCTCGCGGCGCCCTTGAAAAAGGCAAGATTCCACCGGCCCTCGGTCTGTGGTGGGTGCACGCGATCTTCCTGGTCATCGGTCTCGGCCTGCTCTATTGGGAGCCGATGCGTCTGAAGATGGCCAGCCGTCGCTCTGCTGCGCTGGAGGTGGCTCGTGGTTAAACTCGACCGCTATATCGGCAGCAGCGTGTTCATGGCGATTATCGCCGTGTTGGCGATCATCCTCGGTCTGGCGACGCTGTTTGCCTTTATCGATGAAATGGGCGACGTCAGCGACACCTACACCCTGCTTGACGTGCTGAGCTTCGTAATGCTCACCGCGCCACGTCGTCTCTACGAAATGTTGCCGATGGCGGCGCTGATCGGCTGTCTGATCGGCCTCGGCAGTCTGGCCAGCAGCAGTGAGCTGACGGTCATGCGTGCAGCGGGCGTGTCTATCGGCCGTATTGTCTGGGCGGTGATGAAGCCAATGCTGGTGCTGATGCTGGCCGGCGTGCTGATTGGCGAATACGTCGCGCCAGCCACGGAAAGCATGGCTCAGGCCAATCGCTCGCTGGCCCAGGGCAGCGGCGATGCGCAAAGTGCCAAGCACGGTATGTGGCACCGCCAGGGTGACGAGTTCATCCACATCAACGCGGTGCAACCGAACGGCCTGCTGTATGGCGTGACCCGCTACCACTTCGACAAGGAGCGCCATCTGCTCAGTTCGAGCTTCGCCAAGAAGGCCGAGTTCGACGGTAATCATTGGCAGCTCACCGACGTCGCGACCACCGTTTTTCATGAGCGCAGCACTGAAGTGGTGAACACCCCGGCCGAGCGTTGGGACGTGTCGCTGAGCCCGCAATTGCTCAGCACCGTGGTCATGGCGCCAGAAGCGCTGTCGATCAGCGGCTTGTGGGGTTACATCCACTACTTGTCCGAACAGGGCCTGAGCAATGGCCGCTACTGGCTGGCATTTTGGGTCAAGGTGTTGCAACCGTTGGTCACTGCCGCGCTGGTGCTGATGGCGATTTCCTTCATCTTCGGCCCGCTGCGTTCGGTGACCCTCGGTCAGCGTGTGTTCACCGGCGTACTGGTGGGCTTCACCTTCCGTATCGTCCAGGATTTGCTCGGCCCTTCGAGCCTGGTGTTCGGTTTCTCGCCGCTGTTCGCGGTGCTGGTGCCGGCGGGTGTCTGTGCGCTGGCGGGTGTCTGGCTGCTGCGAAGAGCCGGTTGATGACGGGCGATCCTGCCGTGCTTTAAACCTCGAAAACGCCTCGGTCGACAGATCGGGGCGTTTTTGCATGCAATCCGGGTGACAGGCGAACGTGACGCTTGCGCCGTGTATCAGGTACAATTCCCGGCTATTTTTCGGCGGGCTATGCCTGCAGCCTTTTTGAGTGTTGATCCGTGAGTGATTTGAGTCATATCCGCAATTTCTCCATCATCGCCCACATTGACCATGGCAAGTCGACGCTGGCCGATCGCTTCATCCAGATGTGCGGCGGCCTGGCCGAGCGTGAAATGGAAGCCCAGGTACTGGATTCCATGGATCTGGAACGTGAACGCGGGATCACCATCAAGGCCCACAGCGTCACCCTGTATTACACCGCCAAAGACGGCATCAAGTACCAGCTGAACTTCATTGACACCCCGGGCCACGTCGACTTCACCTACGAAGTCAGCCGTTCCCTGGCCGCGTGTGAAGGTGCACTGCTGGTGGTCGATGCCGGTCAAGGCGTTGAAGCCCAGTCCGTGGCCAACTGCTACACCGCCATCGAGCAGGGCCTTGAGGTCATGCCGGTACTGAACAAGATCGACCTGCCACAGGCCGATCCTGATCGCGTCAAAGACGAAATCGAGAAGATCATTGGCATCGATGCCACCGACGCCGTCACCTGCAGCGCCAAAACCGGCCTGGGTGTCGACGAAGTGCTCGAGCGTCTGGTGCACACCATTCCTGCGCCGACCGGCAACATCGAAGATCCGCTGCAAGCGTTGATCATCGACTCCTGGTTCGATAACTACCTGGGCGTTGTTTCCCTGGTGCGCGTGCGTCATGGCCGCGTGAAGAAGGGCGACAAGATTCTCGTCAAGTCCACCGGCAAGATCCACCTGGTCGACAGCGTGGGCGTGTTCAATCCGAAACACACCGCCACCACGGATCTGAAAGCCGGCGAAGTAGGCTTCATCATCGCCAGCATCAAGGACATTCACGGTGCACCGGTCGGTGACACCCTGACCCTCAGCTCGACGCCGGACGTTGAAGTGCTGCCCGGCTTCAAACGCATCCAGCCACAGGTTTACGCCGGTCTGTTCCCGGTCAGCTCCGACGATTTCGAGGATTTCCGCGAAGCGCTGCAGAAGCTGACCCTCAACGACTCGTCGCTGCAATACACCCCGGAAAGCTCCGACGCACTGGGCTTCGGCTTCCGTTGCGGCTTCCTTGGCATGTTGCACATGGAAATCATCCAGGAGCGCCTCGAGCGCGAGTACGACCTGGACCTGATCACCACCGCGCCGACGGTAATTTTCGAGCTGGTGCTGAAAACCGGTGAAACGATTTACGTCGACAACCCATCCAAGCTTCCGGATGTGTCGTCGATCGAAGACATGCGCGAGCCGATCGTGCGCGCCAATATCCTCGTGCCGCAAGAGCACTTGGGTAATGTCATCACCCTGTGCATCGAGAAGCGTGGCGTTCAAGTCGACATGCTGTTCCTCGGCAATCAGGTGCAGGTCACTTACGACTTGCCTATGAACGAAGTGGTGCTGGACTTCTTCGACCGTCTCAAATCCACCAGCCGCGGCTATGCTTCGCTGGACTACCACTTCGATCGTTACCAATCGGCTAATCTGGTGAAACTGGACGTGCTGATCAACGGCGACAAGGTCGATGCCCTCGCATTGATCGTGCACCGTGACAACTCGCACTACAAAGGTCGTCAGTTGACCGAGAAGATGAAAGAACTGATTCCGCGTCAGATGTTCGACGTAGCGATTCAGGCTGCCATTGGTGGTCAGATCGTTGCCCGGACAACCGTCAAGGCACTCAGAAAGAACGTATTGGCCAAATGCTACGGTGGTGACGTCAGCCGTAAGAAGAAACTGCTCGAGAAGCAAAAGGCCGGTAAGAAACGCATGAAGCAGGTCGGCAACGTGGAAATTCCACAAGAAGCCTTCCTTGCAGTGCTCAGGTTGGATAGTTAGGTCCTATGTCACTAAATTTCCCGCTGTTGCTGGTCATCGCCGTGTTCGTCTGCGGCCTGTTGGCGTTGCTCGATCTGTTGATCCTTGCACCGCGTCGGCGTGCTGCCATTGCCTCTTATCAGGGCAGTGTCGGTCAGCCAGATGTCGTGGTGGTCGAGAAACTCAACAAAGAGCCGCTGCTGGTTGAATACGGCAAGTCGTTCTTCCCGGTGTTGTTCATCGTGCTGGTGCTGCGTTCGTTCCTGGTGGAGCCGTTCCAGATTCCGTCCGGTTCGATGAAACCGACCCTGGACGTCGGCGACTTCATTCTGGTGAGCAAGTTTTCTTACGGGATCCGCCTGCCGGTGATCGACAAGAAAATCATCGAAGTCGGTGATCCACAGCGTGGCGATGTGATGGTGTTTCGCTACCCGAGCGACCCGAACGTCAACTACATCAAACGTGTAGTCGGTCTGCCGGGCGACACGGTGCGCTACACCGCTGACAAGCGTCTGTTCGTCAATGGCGAATCGATTGCCGAACAGTTGGTGGGCTCCGAACCGGGTACCTTGGGCAGCGCCGAACTGTACAAAGAAAAACTCGGCGCCGCAGAGCATCTGATCCGCAAGGAAATGAGCCGCTACCGCGCCACCCCGGACCACAGCTGGACCGTACCGGCCGGGCACTACTTCATGATGGGCGACAACCGCGACAACTCGAACGACAGTCGCTACTGGGATGATCCGAACATTCCCAAGGATCTGCTGGGCATGGTTCCCGACCAGAATATCGTCGGCAAGGCCTTCGCGGTCTGGATGAGCTGGCCGGAACCGAAACTCAGTCACCTGCCGAATTTCTCGCGGGTTGGCCTGATCAAGTAATCACACACGGCGCTGTTGACCACAGCGCCGAATGCATTTCTGGCGTCGACACAATCGGCTCCGGGGCATGAAGCCAACGATATTCAGGATGTAATTTTTGAACACAGCGTTAATTGTCCCAGGCCCGCGCCGTAACCCGGCGATGGCGGTGGAATCCAGCTTTGAACACAGCGTGGGTAAACCGTGAGCGCCTCATTAAGCCGTCTCGAGCGACAGCTCGGTTACACCTTCAAGGATCAGGAGCTGATGCTGCTGGCCCTCACGCACCGCAGTTTTGCCGGGCGCAACAACGAACGCCTGGAATTCCTCGGCGATGCCATCCTCAACTTCGTCGCTGGCGAGGCGCTGTTCGATCGCTTCCCGCTGGCCCGCGAAGGCCAATTGTCGCGTTTGCGCGCACGTTTGGTAAAAGGTGAGACGCTGGCCGTACTGGCGCGCGGTTTCGACCTTGGTGATTATTTGCGACTGGGTTCCGGGGAATTGAAGAGCGGCGGTTTCCGTCGCGAATCGATTCTGGCCGACGCCCTCGAAGCCTTGATCGGTGCAATCTATCTCGACGCCGGCATGGACATGGCGCGCGAACGCGTCCTGGCCTGGCTGGCCGGCGAGTTCGAAGGCCTGACGCTGGTCGATACCAACAAGGACCCGAAAACCCGCCTGCAGGAACACCTGCAATCGCGCGGTTGCGATCTGCCACGCTACGAAGTGGTGGATATCCAGGGCGAGCCGCACTGCCGAACCTTCTTCGTCGAATGCGAAGTTGTCTTACTGAATGAAAAAAGCCGAGGTCAGGGTGTGAGCCGTCGTATTGCCGAACAGGTAGCGGCCGCTGCAGCACTGATTGCCCTGGGCGTGGAGAATGGCAATGACTGATACAAACGCAACTCGCTGTGGCTATGTTGCCATCGTCGGCCGTCCCAACGTCGGCAAGTCGACGCTGCTGAACCACATCCTTGGCCAAAAGCTCGCGATCACCTCGCGCAAGCCGCAGACCACTCGCCACAACATGCTCGGAATCAAGACCGAGGGTGACGTGCAAGCGATCTACGTCGACACCCCGGGCATGCACAAGGGTGGCGAAAAGGCCCTGAACCGTTACATGAACAAAACCGCTTCGGCCGCGTTGAAAGACGTCGACGTGGTGATCTTCGTGGTCGATCGCACCAAGTGGACCGACGAAGACCAGATGGTCCTGGAGCGCGTGCAGTACGTGACCGGCCCGCTGATCGTCGCGCTGAACAAGACCGATCGTATCGAAGACAAAGCCGAGCTGATGCCGCACCTGAGCTGGCTGCAGGAACAACTGCCGAACGCGCAGATCATTCCCATTTCCGCGCAGCACGGGCACAACCTCGACGCGCTGGAAAAGGTCATTGCCGATCACCTGCCGGAGAACGATCACTTCTTCCCGGAAGACCAGATCACCGACCGCAGCAGTCGTTTCCTCGCCGCTGAACTGGTACGCGAGAAAATCATGCGCCAGATGGGCGCGGAGCTGCCGTACCAGATCACCGTCGAAATCGAAGAGTTCAAGCAGCAGGGCAAGACCCTGCACATCCACGCCTTGATCCTCGTTGAGCGTGACGGCCAGAAGAAGATCATCATTGGCGACAAGGGCGAGCGCATCAAACGCATCGGCACCGAAGCGCGCAAGGACATGGAGCTGCTGTTCGACTCCAAGATCATGCTCAACCTGTGGGTGAAGGTGAAGGGCGGCTGGTCCGACGACGAGCGTGCGCTGCGTTCGCTGGGTTACGGCGACCTGTAAATACGCGGTTTCTGTTTAACCAGAGAACCCTGTGGGAGCGGGCTTGCCCGCGATGAGGATGTAATGTTCAGCAGAGATGTTGAGTGTGAATCCGCCATCGCGGGCAAGCCCGCTCCCACATTTGGTTTGTGTTGATCTCAAAACCGCGTTTCTTCATCGAGAACTCAATGTCGCAAACCCCACCTCCCGCCCAACCCGCCTACGTCCTGCACAGTCGCGCCTATCGCGAAACCAGTGCGCTGGTGGATTTCCTCACACCGCAAGGTCGGTTGCGGGCGGTGTTGCGCAGTGCGCGGGGCAAGGCCGGGACCTTGGCGCGGCCGTTCGTGTCGCTGGAAGTCGAGTTCCGTGGCAAGGGCGAGCTGAAGAATGTCGGGCGCATGGAAAGTTCGGGCACCTCAGCCTGGCTCAATGGCGAGGCGCTGTTCAGCGGGCTCTATCTCAATGAACTGCTGATCCGTTTGCTCCCCGCTGAAGACCCGCACCCGGGCGTATTCGATCACTACGCCGCGACCTTGCTGGCATTGGCTGAAGGTCGTCCGCTGGAGCCGCTGCTGCGCTCATTCGAATGGCGCTTGCTCGACGATCTTGGCTACGGTTTCTCGCTGAACACCGATATCCACGGCGAGCCGATTGCCGAGGACGGTCTCTATCGCCTGCAAGTCGATGCCGGCCTGGAGCGAGTCTTTCTGCTGCAACCCGGCCTGTTCAATGGCGTCGAATTGCTGGCCATGGCCGAAGCCGACTGGACTGCCCCCGGCGCACTTTCAGCGGCCAAGCGCTTGATGCGCCAAGCACTTGCCGTTCACTTGGGCGGTCGCCCCCTCGTTAGTCGCGAGCTGTTTCGCAAGCCCTAAGGGTCTGTTTACGTCTGGACGCGGCGCAACGGGCGCTGGCTGCGCGCAGGGCCGCGTTGCTCGGAACTCATTTGGCGCAACCAAACTTCGTTCCTCGCGCCTTGCCCTGCACTCAGCCAGCATCCCGTTGCGGCCGCGCCCAGACGTAAACAGACCCTTCACCGTGTATGCTGTGCGCCGAATCTTTTTCTTCAGGAGCGCGCACCCGTGACCACCAGCAATCGCATTCTTCTTGGCGTGAACATCGACCACGTCGCCACCCTGCGTCAGGCCCGTGGCACGCGTTATCCGGACCCGGTCAAGGCGGCGCTGGATGCGGAAGAGGCGGGTGCCGATGGCATCACTGTGCACCTGCGTGAAGACCGCCGGCACATTCAGGAACGCGATGTGCTCTTGCTTAAAGACGTGCTGCAGACCCGCATGAACTTCGAAATGGGTGTCACCGAAGAAATGATGGCGTTCGCCGAACGCATCCGCCCGGCGCACATCTGCCTGGTGCCGGAAACCCGTCAGGAATTGACCACTGAAGGCGGTCTGGATGTCGCAGGGCAGGAAGAGCGGATCAAGGCTGCGGTTGAGCGTCTGTCGAAGATCGGCAGCGAAGTGTCGCTGTTCATTGATGCTGACGAGCGGCAGATTGCAGCGTCGAAGCGCGTTGGCGCACCGGCGATCGAACTGCACACCGGGCGTTATGCCGATGCTGAAACGCCGACGGAAGTGGCTGAAGAACTGAAGCGCGTTGCGGATGGCGTGGCGTTTGGTCTGGCGCAGGGGCTGATCGTCAATGCCGGTCATGGCCTGCACTATCACAACGTTGAGGCGGTGGCGGCGATCAAGGGCATCAACGAACTGAACATTGGCCATGCGCTGGTGGCGCATGCGTTGTTCGTTGGCTTCAAGTCCGCAGTGTCCGAGATGAAAGCGCTGATTCTGGCGGCTGCTCTCAAGGGTTAAGATCAAGAGATCGCAGCCTTCGGCAGCTCCTACAGGTATACATAACCCTGTAGGAGCTGCCGAAG
>NZ_RWIL01000083.1:0-21783 GCF_009764635.1 Pseudomonas sp. PB103
CGATCTTTTGATTCTGTTTTTCAAGATCAAAAGATCGCAGCGTGCCGCAGCTCCTACAGTTGATCGCGGTGTTTTGCAGGCACAAAAAAGGCCCGTCGTATAAGCGACGGGCCTTTTTATTTGCAGCGGTTACAACAGCAAATCAGAACGGGATATCGTCATCAAAACTGTCGAAATCCGGAGCCGGTTGCGGTGCGGCCTGCTGTGGAGCCGGGGCCGAACGCTGTTGCGGAGCCGACTGCTGCGGACGCGGCGCCTGCTGGCGCGGGGCCGGAGCGGACTGCTGGTAGTTGTTGCCACCGCCTTGTTGGTCGCCCTGTTGTGGACGGCCGCCGAGCAGTTGCATGGTGCCTTGCATGTCGACCACGATTTCGGTGGTGTAACGCTTGATACCGTCTTTTTCCCACTCACGGGTCTGCAGCTTGCCTTCGATGTAGACCTGCGAACCTTTACGCAGGTATTCGCCGGCGATTTCGGCCACTTTGCCGAACATCGAAACACGGTGCCACTCGGTCTTCTCGACCTTCTGACCGGTTTGCTTGTCGGTCCACTGTTCGCTGGTTGCCAGACTCAGGTTGGTCACGGCGTTACCGTTAGGCAGGTAGCGAACTTCGGGATCCTGGCCGCAAGTGCCGACCAATATGACTTTGTTAACCCCACGGGCCATAACGTTCTCCTAAGCGCCGCAAGCAGCCTCGGCCGGGTTGTTCACCAGGCGTTCGAGGGTGTCGCGATCCACTAATTCTTTGTCCAGTTTGATGTAAACAGCCGCTTCGTCAGCAACTATCACTGCATCGGTTACCCCTACGAGGGCCTTGAGGCGCTCGACCAGACCCGCTTCGCGGATCGCCTCGGGCGACAACGGCAAGCGCAGGCTCGTCACGTAGGGAGGTTCGCGCATGGTAACAGCAAAGGCCAGCCAAAGTGCAGCCAGCCCGGCACATCCAAGGAACACAACCGACAGACCGCCATGCTGAAACAGCCAGCCGCCGAGTATCCCGCCGAGAGCCGAACCGAGGAACTGACTGGTGGAATACACGCCCATGGCCGTGCCCTTCCCGCCCGCCGGTGAAACCTTGCTGATCAGCGACGGCAATGAAGCCTCCAGCAGATTGAACGCGGTGAAAAACACCACCGTGCCGATCACCAGAGCTCGCAAGCTGTCACCGAACTGCCAGAAGAATAGCTCAGTGAGCATCAACGTCATGACGGCGCCAAGCAAAACTCGTTTCATTTTGCGTTTCTTCTCGCCATAGATGATGAACGGGATCATGGCGAAGAACGAAATCAGCAGCGCCGTGAGGTAGACCCACCAGTGCTGTTCCTTGGGTAGCCCGGCTTTTTCCACCAGCGCCAGAGGCAGCGCGACGAAGCTCGACATCAACATGGCATGTAACACAAAGATGCCCAGATCGAGGCGCAACAAGTCAGGATGCTTGAGCGTCGGCATCAGAGCCTGACGTGCCACACCGGACTCGCGGTGCGTCAGCGGACCAGTGGACTTGGGCACCATGAACATCACGATGACGATACCCACCAGCGCCATGCCACCGGTGGCCAGAAACAACCCGGACAAGCCGAACGCGCGGGTCAGCAAAGGCCCGACGACCATGGCCACGGCGAACGACAGGCCAATGGTCATGCCGATCATCGCCATGGCTTTGGTGCGGTGTTGCTCGCGGGTGAGGTCCGACAGTAATGCCATGACCGCCGCCGAAATCGCGCCGGCACCTTGCAGGATCCGGCCGGCAATCACGCCCCAGATCGAATCGGCTTGCGAGGCCAGCACACTGCCGAGGGCGAAGACGATCAGCCCGAGGTAAATCACCGGGCGACGGCCGATACGGTCGGAAATGACCCCGAACGGGATCTGGAAAATCGCCTGGGTCAGGCCGTAAGCGCCGATGGCCAACCCGATCAGGGCCGGGGTCGCTCCCGCCAGATCCATGCCATAGGTTGCCAGGACCGGCAACACCATGAACATGCCCAGCATACGGAAGGCGAACACCAGGGCCAGACCACTCGCTGCGCGGGTCTCGCTGCCACTCATGCGTTCGCTGTGGGGATCATGCATGGAAAAACCTCGTGTGAACCGGCGGCGATTCTACCAGTCCCATCGAAAGACGGGGTAGATCGCGACGCTTTGACGCGTACAGATGAAACACTCTTCATTCAGGGCAAACAACGCTACGCTTGATAGTGTGCATCCATCCAGTATTTGCCCGTATACTCTTACGCTTTCGACGCCCGCCGAGCGAGGCCACTTTGGACAAGATCCTGATACGTGGGGCCCGTACCCACAACCTGAAGAACATCGACCTGACCCTGCCACGGGACAAACTGATCGTCATCACCGGCCTGTCCGGATCCGGCAAGTCGTCACTGGCGTTCGACACACTGTACGCCGAAGGTCAGCGCCGCTATGTCGAATCGCTGTCGGCCTATGCCCGCCAGTTCCTGTCGATGATGGAAAAACCCGACGTCGACACTATCGAAGGCCTGTCGCCGGCGATCTCCATCGAACAAAAGTCGACCTCGCACAACCCGCGATCCACGGTCGGCACCATCACCGAAATCTACGACTACCTGCGCCTGCTCTATGCACGCGTGGGTACGCCGCGCTGCCCGGATCACGACATTCCGCTGGAAGCGCAGACCGTCAGCCAGATGGTTGACCTGGTGCTGGCGCAACCGGAAGGCAGCAAACTGATGCTGCTGGCTCCGGTGATCCGCGAGCGCAAAGGCGAACACCTTTCAGTTTTCGAAGAGCTGCGCGCGCAAGGTTTCGTCCGCGCTCGCGTCAACGGGCGTATTTGCGAGCTCGATGAGCTGCCGAAACTGGATAAACAGAAGAAGCACTCGATTGACGTGATCGTCGACCGCTTCAAGGTTCGCGCCGATCTGCAACAGCGTCTGGCCGAATCGTTCGAAACCGCGCTGAAACTGGCGGACGGCATTGCACTCGTGGCGCCGATGGACGACGAGCCAGGCGAAGAGATGATCTTCTCCGCCCGCTTCGCCTGCCCGATCTGCGGCCACGCGATCAGCGAGCTGGAACCGAAGCTGTTCTCCTTCAACAACCCGGCCGGCGCCTGCCCGACGTGCGATGGTCTGGGGGTGAAGCAGTTCTTCGACATCAAGCGACTGGTCAATGGCGAACTGACGCTGGCTGAAGGCGCAATACGTGGCTGGGACCGGCGCAACGTCTATTACTTCCAGATGCTCGGCTCACTGGCAGCGCATTACGGTTTCAGTCTCGAAGAGCCATTCAACGCATTGCCGGCCGACCAGCAGAAATTCATCTTGCATGGCAGTGGCTCGCAGAACGTCGACTTCAAATACCTGAACGACCGTGGCGATATCGTCAAACGTTCGCACCCGTTCGAAGGCATCGTGCCAAACCTGGAGCGTCGCTACCGCGAGACCGAGTCGGCGAGCGTGCGTGAAGAGCTGGCCAAGTTCCTCAGTACCCAGTCGTGCCCGGATTGCCGTGGCACCCGTTTGCGTCGTGAAGCGCGGCATGTGTGGGTGGGCGAGAAAACCTTGCCGGCCGTCACCAACTTGCCCATTGGCGATGCTTGCGAGTACTTCGGCGCACTGAAGATGACCGGCCGTCGCGGCGAGATCGCTGACAAGATTCTCAAGGAAATCCGTGAGCGTCTGCAGTTCCTCGTCAACGTCGGTCTCGATTACCTATCGCTGGATCGCAGCGCCGACACGCTGTCCGGTGGTGAAGCACAACGTATTCGTCTGGCCAGCCAGATTGGTGCGGGCCTCGTCGGTGTTTTGTACATCCTCGATGAACCGTCCATTGGCTTGCACCAACGTGACAACGACCGCTTGCTTGGCACGCTCAAGCACCTGCGTGACATCGGTAATACGGTGATCGTGGTCGAGCACGACGAGGACGCGATTCGCCTCGCCGACTATGTCGTCGATATCGGCCCGGGTGCCGGCGTCCACGGTGGGCAGATCGTTGCCGAAGGTACGCCGGCCGAAGTCATGGCGCACCCGGATTCCCTGACTGGTAAATACCTGTCGGGCCGAGTGAAGATTGAAGTGCCGGCCAAACGTACGCCACGCAACAAGAAGCTGACCCTGTCGCTCAAGGGCGCACGCGGTAACAACCTGCGCAATGTCGACCTGGAAATTCCGATCGGCCTGCTGACTTGCGTGACCGGTGTGTCCGGCTCGGGCAAATCGACGCTGATCAACAACACGCTGTTTCCGCTGAGCGCCACCGCACTTAACGGCGCAACGACGCTGGAAGCCGCCGCGCATGACAGCATCAAGGGCCTGGAACATCTCGATAAAGTTGTCGACATCGACCAAAGCCCGATCGGTCGTACGCCGCGCTCCAACCCGGCGACGTACACCGGGCTGTTCACGCCTATCCGCGAACTGTTTGCCGGCGTGCCCGAGTCGCGCTCCCGTGGTTATGGCCCGGGGCGTTTCTCGTTCAACGTCAAGGGCGGTCGCTGCGAAGCGTGCCAGGGCGATGGCCTGATCAAGGTGGAGATGCACTTCCTGCCGGACATCTATGTGCCGTGCGACGTGTGCAAGAGCAAGCGCTACAACCGCGAAACCCTTGAGATCAAATACAAGGGCAAGAACATCCACGAAACCCTCGAAATGACGATCGAGGAAGCCCGGGTGTTCTTCGATGCGGTGCCGGCGCTGGCGCGCAAGCTGCAAACGCTGATGGATGTTGGTTTGTCGTACATCAAGCTCGGACAGTCGGCGACCACGTTGTCCGGTGGTGAAGCGCAGCGGGTCAAGTTGTCCCGCGAACTGTCCAAGCGCGATACCGGCAAGACCCTGTACATCCTCGATGAGCCGACGACTGGCCTGCACTTTGCGGATATCCAGCAGTTGCTCGATGTGCTGCATCGCCTGCGCGATCACGGCAACACCGTGGTGGTGATCGAACACAACCTCGACGTGATCAAGACGGCCGACTGGCTGGTGGATCTCGGGCCGGAGGGTGGTTCCAAGGGCGGGCAGATCATTGCCGTGGGTACGCCGGAGCAAGTGGCCGAGATGAAACAATCTCACACCGGCCATTACCTCAAGCCGTTGCTGATCCGCGATCAGGCGTAAACGCCTGGCATGAAAAAGCCCCTGTCACTTCAACAGTGACAGGGGCTATTTTTTGTCTCTACAGCAATCAGGACGTGTGCGATTGCAGGTAGTTTTCGAGACCGATCAGCTTGATCAGGCCTAGCTGCTTTTCAAGCCAGTAGGTGTGATCTTCTTCGGTGTCATTCAACTGAACCCGCAGGATCTCACGGCTGACGTAGTCTTTGTGCTGCTCGCAAAGTTCGATGCCTTTGCACAGCGCAGCGCGAACCTTGTATTCAAGGCGCAGATCCGCCTCGAGCATCTCCGGCACGGTGGTGCCGACATCCAGGTCATCCGGACGCATGCGCGGCGTGCCTTCGAGCATCAGAATCCGGCGCATCAATGCATCAGCGTGACCGGCTTCTTCTTCCATCTCGTGGTTGATTCGCTCGTAGAGCTTGGTGAACCCCCAGTCCTCATACATCCGCGAATGAACGAAATATTGATCACGCGCGGCCAGTTCGCCGGTCAGCAACGTGTTGAGGTAATCGATTACGTCTGGGTGGCCTTGCATCGCCCTACATCTCCCTACTTGAAAGTCTGTAGTTTGAACCAACCTGACTGGAAGGTCACCCGCTTAGCGCAATAAAAGCGAAGATATTCCGAGAAAAGCAGCCTAAATAACGCAAAAACCGCCCAAATGAGGGCGGTTCTGCTTCTCGTTTAGACTTCGTTAAGCTGTACGTTGAGCAGCTTTGCGATTGCTTCTCCATACGCCGGGTCGGCTTTGTAAAAATGCTGCAGTTGGCGATCAACCACATCAGTCGAAACTCCGCCCATCGCACCGGCGATGTTGCTGACCAGCAAGGATTTCTGCTCGTCGCTCATCAGACGGAACAGCGCGCCTGCATGGCTGTAGTAATCGGTGTCTTCGCGATGATCGTAACGATCAGCCGCACCGCTCAGGGCCAACGCCGGCTCAGCGTAATGCGGAGCCTGTTTCGGCGATTCGATGTAGCTATTCGGCTCGTAGTTCGGCGCCGAACCACCGTTGCTGCCGAACGCCATCGAGCCATCGCGCTGATAGGTATTGACCGGGCTACGCGGCGCGTTCACCGGCAGTTGCTGATGATTGGTGCCAACGCGGTAACGGTGAGCGTCGGCATAGGCGAATACGCGACCTTGCAGCATGCGATCCGGCGATAGACCAACGCCTGGCACCATGTTGCTTGGGCCGAACGCGGCTTGCTCAACTTCAGCGAAATAGTTCTGCGGGTTGCGGTTCAATTCCAGTTCGCCCACCTCGATCAGTGGGAATTCCTTCTGCGACCAGGTCTTGGTCACGTCGAACGGATTCTCGTAATGCGCTGCCGCCTGGGCTTCGGTCATGATCTGAATGCATACGCGCCATTTCGGGAAGTCACCGCGCTCGATTGCCTCGAACAAATCGCGCTGGGCGTAATCCGGATCGGTCCCGGCAAGACGGGCAGCATCCGCTGGCGCGAGGTTCTTGATCCCTTGCTTGGTCTTGTAGTGCCACTTCACCCAGTGACGCTCGCCTTGAGCGCTGATCAGGCTGTAAGTGTGGCTGCCGAAGCCGTGCATGTGACGGTAACCGTCTGGAATACCGCGATCGGAGAAGAGGATGGTCACCTGGTGCAGCGCTTCAGGCGAATGCGACCAGAAGTCCCACATCATCTGCGCGCTTTTCAGGTTGCTTTGCGGCAGACGTTTTTGCGTGTGGATGAAATCAGGGAATTTCAGTGGATCGCGAATAAAGAATACCGGCGTGTTGTTGCCAACAATGTCCCAGTTACCTTCTTCGGTGTAGAACTTCAGCGCAAAGCCGCGCGGATCACGCTCAGTGTCGGCAGAGCCGCGCTCGCCACCCACTGTGGAGAAGCGCAGGAAAGTCGGAGTTTGTTTGCCGACCGTTTCGAACAGCTTGGCGCTGGTGTACTCGGTAATGTCACGAGTCACCGTGAAGGTACCGTAGGCGCCCGAGCCTTTGGCGTGTACCCGGCGCTCAGGGATGTTTTCACGGTTGAAATGGGCGAGCTTCTCGATGAGGTGAAAATCGTCGAGCAGCAGCGGGCCACGTGGGCCGGCGGAGCGAGAATTCTGGTTATCAGCGACAGGTGCGCCACTGGCGGTCGTAAGCGTTTTGATCTGGCTCATACGGTCTTCTTCCTCTGTCAGTCTTGAAACTGCCGGCTAATCGGCTTGCTGGGAAGTATTGATCATCAATGCGACAGCCACAAATTCATTAACTTGCAGACATCGATAGATAATTACTAACTATGATTCCCAGCGCATAGTGACAACAGAACAGGGTCAGATACTTGTACGAACAGCGCATTTTCTTGCAGACACAAAAAACCGGGCACTAGGCCCGGCTCTTCGTTTCAGACTGACGTCTTACTCGGCGGATACAGCTTCGCCAGCAGTAGCACGATCAACCAACTCGACGTACGCCATAGGCGCGTTGTCGCCAGCGCGGAAACCGCACTTGAGGATGCGCAGGTAGCCACCCTCACGGGTAGCGTAACGCTTGCCCAGGTCGTTGAAGAGCTTACCAACGATAGCTTTCGAACGAGTACGGTCGAAAGCCAGACGGCGGTTAGCCAGGCTGTCTGTCTTGGCCAGAGTGATCAGCGGCTCAGCAACGCGACGCAGTTCTTTGGCTTTCGGCAGTGTAGTTTTGATCAGCTCGTGCTCGAACAGCGACACCGCCATGTTTTGGAACATGGCCTTGCGGTGCGAGCTGGTGCGGCTCAGGTGACGACCACTTTTACGATGACGCATGGTTCATTCCTTACCAAACACTACGTTCGGTGATTACGACGATCAGGCAGTCGCCTTGTCGTCCTTCTTAAGACTTGCAGGCGGCCAGTTGTCGAGGCGCATGCCGAGGGACAGACCGCGGGAGGCCAGAACGTCCTTGATTTCAGTCAAGGATTTCTTGCCCAGGTTCGGAGTCTTCAACAGCTCTACTTCGGTACGCTGAATCAGGTCACCGATGTAGTAGATGTTTTCCGCCTTAAGGCAGTTAGCCGAACGTACAGTCAGTTCCAGATCGTCAACCGGGCGAAGCAGGATCGGATCGATCTCGTCTTCCTGCTCGACAACCACTGGCTCACTGTCACCTTTGAGGTCGACGAACGCAGCCAACTGCTGTTGCAGGATGGTTGCAGCGCGGCGAATAGCCTCTTCAGGATCCAGAGTACCGTTGGTTTCCAGATCAATAACCAGCTTGTCCAGGTTGGTACGCTGCTCGACACGGGCGTTTTCCACCACGTATGCGATACGGCGAACCGGGCTGAACGAAGAGTCAAGCTGCAAGCGACCGATGCTGCGGCTTTCGTCTTCATCGCTCTGACGCGAGTCGGCTGGTTCATAACCACGACCACGAGCTACGGTGAGCTTCATGTTCAGGGCGCCGTTAGACGCCAGGTTAGCGATTACGTGATCGGGATTAACGATCTCGACATCATGATCCAGCTGAATATCGGCAGCGGTAACCACCCCCGAACCCTTCTTCGACAAGGTCAGCGTAACTTCGTCACGACCGTGCAGCTTGATGGCCAGACCTTTAAGGTTCAACAGGATTTCAATTACGTCTTCCTGTACACCTTCGATGGCGCTGTACTCGTGGAGCACACCGTCAATCTCGGCCTCGACTACTGCGCAGCCGGGCATTGAGGACAACAGGATGCGTCGCAGCGCGTTGCCCAGGGTGTGGCCAAAACCACGCTCGAGAGGCTCGAGAGTGATCTTGGCGCGGGTTGGACTGACAACCTGCACATCAATATGGCGGGGTGTCAGGAACTCATTTACCGAAATCTGCATGGATGCACCTATTTTCTAGCCCTTACTTGGAGTAGAGCTCGACAATCAGGCTTTCGTTGATGTCGGCGGACAGATCACTGCGAGCAGGAACGTTCTTGAAAACGCCCGACTTCTTCTCAGTGTCTACTTCTACCCATTCTACGCGGCCACGTTGGGCACACAGATCGAGAGCTTGGACAATGCGAAGTTGGTTTTTTGCTTTCTCGCGAACTGCAACCACGTCACCAGCACGAACCTGATACGACGGAACGTTTACGGTCTGACCGTTAACGCTGATCGACTTGTGCGATACCAGCTGACGGGATTCGGCACGAGTCGAACCAAAGCCCATACGGTATACAACGTTGTCCAGACGGCATTCGAGCAGTTGCAGCAGGTTTTCACCGGTTGCACCTTTCTTGCCAGCAGCTTCTTTGTAGTAGCCGCTGAACTGACGCTCGAGAACGCCGTAGATACGACGGACCTTCTGCTTTTCACGCAGTTGGGTGCCGTAATCGGACTGGCGACCGCGGCGTTGGCCGTGGATACCAGGTGCTGCTTCAATGTTGCACTTCGATTCGATCGCGCGCACGCCGCTCTTCAGGAAGAGATCGGTGCCCTCGCGACGAGCGAGTTTGCATTTTGGACCAATGTAACGAGCCATTCTTTACAATCTCCTGGATTACACGCGGCGCTTCTTCGGCGGACGGCACCCGTTGTGCGGGATTGGCGTCACGTCGGTGATGCTGGCGATCTTATAGCCACAGCCGTTCAATGCACGGACAGCAGACTCACGACCTGGACCTGGACCTTTGACGTTAACGTCGAGGTTTTTCAGGCCATATTCCAGCGCAGCTTGACCAGCACGTTCAGCAGCTACTTGAGCAGCAAACGGGGTGGACTTGCGGGAACCGCGGAAACCCGAACCACCGGAGGTAGCCCAA
The DNA here is from genome assembly GCF_009764635.1 of Pseudomonas sp. PB103. NCBI lineage: Bacteria > Pseudomonadati > Pseudomonadota > Gammaproteobacteria > Pseudomonadales > Pseudomonadaceae > Pseudomonas > Pseudomonas sp. PB103. The sequence goes on from NZ_RWIL01000083.1 coordinate 9,834, forward strand.
GAAAGCGCGTTACCTTGACGGTCGGTGATGGTCACGATGGTGTTGTTAAAAGAAGCATGGATGTGGGCGATGCCATCAACCACTGTCTTTTTAACTTTTTTACGAGGACGAGCAGCAGGTTTTGCCATGATTAATTTCCTGTCGATTCGCGTGGGCGATTACTTGCGGATCGGCTTACGCGGACCTTTACGGGTACGCGCGTTAGTCTTGGTACGCTGACCGCGTACTGGAAGACCACGACGATGACGCAGACCACGGTAGCAACCGAGGTCCATCAAACGCTTGATTTTCATGTTGATTTCGCGACGCAGGTCACCTTCAGTGGTGAACTTCGCCACTTCGCCACGCAACTGCTCAATCTGCTCGTCGCTCAGATCTTTGATCTTTGCGGCTGGGTTTACCCCAGTCACTGCGCAAATTTTCTGCGCAGTAGTGCGACCAACACCATAGATGTAGGTCAGCGAGATAACAGTGTGCTTGTTATCTGGAATGTTAACGCCTGCAATACGGGCCATTCAGTGGGACTCCAATTGACAGCTACCTACGCCCCGGAAGCCAAGAAATAGGGCGCGAGATAATATCGCTGTAATAACAAATAATCAACCCGGCAGCGCACTAGCTGCCGGGCTTCAAGCGGATCACACTCAGCCTTGGCGCTGTTTGTGACGCGGTTCCGCGCTGCAAATTACTCGAACAACACCTTCGCGGCGAATAATCTTGCAGTTACGGCACAGCTTTTTCACCGATGCACGAACTTTCATCACCAACTCCTCGAACCTTATGGGGTACTCAGCGCAACATGCCGCTGCCGTAGCCCTTCAGGTTGGCTTTCTTCATCAGGGATTCGTACTGGTGCGAAACGAGGTGCGATTGTACTTGGGACATGAAGTCCATCACAACCACGACCACGATCAGCAACGAGGTCCCGCCAAGGTAGAACGGTACGTTTGCTGCGACCACCAGGAACTGGGGAAGCAGACACACGGCCGTCATGTAAAGAGCACCGAACATGGTCAAGCGAGTCAGAACGCCATCAATGTAGCGCGCAGACTGCTCACCTGGACGGATGCCCGGAATAAAGGCACCGGACTTCTTCAGGTTTTCCGCTACGTCTTTCGGATTGAACATCAACGCCGTATAGAAGAAGCAGAAGAAAATAATCCCTGCACTAAACAGCAGAATATTCAACGGCTGACCAGGAGCGATCGACTGCGAGATGTCCTGCAACCAGCCCATACCTTCAGACTGACCAAACCAGGCACCCAGCGAAGCCGGGAACAGCAAAATGCTGCTCGCGAAAATAGCCGGAATAACACCAGCCATGTTCACTTTCAGCGGCAAGTGGCTTGTCTGCGCAGCAAAAACCTTGCGGCCCTGCTGACGCTTGGCGTAGTGAACAGCGATACGACGCTGACCACGCTCAATGAACACCACAAAACCGATAATCGCTACTGCCAGCAAACCGATGGCAACCAGGGCGAAGATGTTGATATCACCCTGACGCGCAGACTCGAAAGACTGCCCGATTGCTCTCGGAAGACCGGCGACGATACCCGAAAAAATCAACATCGAGATACCGTTACCTACACCGCGCTCAGTAATCTGCTCACCCAGCCACATCATGAACATCGCGCCAGCCACAAACGTGGATACCGCAACGAAATGGAAGCCAAAGTCACCAGTGAACGCAACGCCCTGCCCCGCCAGACCAATGGACATGCCAATAGCCTGAACAAGAGCGAGAACGACGGTGCCGTAGCGGGTGTACTGGCTGATCTTGCGACGGCCAGCTTCACCTTCCTTCTTCAACTGCTCCAGCTGCGGGCTGACGGCGGTCATCAGTTGCATGATGATCGATGCCGAAATGTACGGCATGATCCCCAGTGCAAAGATGCTCATCCGTTCCAGCGCGCCGCCGGAGAACATGTTGAACAAGCTAAGAATGGTCCCCTCATTCTGTCGAAACAGGTCTGCGAGTCGGTCCGGGTTGATACCTGGAACCGGGATGTGTGCGCCTATTCGGTAGACGATAATCGCCAGGAACAGAAAACGCAGACGAGCCCAGAGTTCAGACATACCGCCTTTGCCGAGCGCAGAGAGAGCACCTTGCTTAGCCATTTATTCCTCGAACTTGCCGCCAGCTGCTTCGATAGCCGCACGCGCACCTTTGGTGGCGCCGATTCCCTTGCCGATAGTGACAGCGCGAGTCACTTCACCGGACAGCATGATTTTCACACGCTGTACGTTGACGTTGATCACGTTGGCATCTTTCAGGGACTGCACGGTGACGATGTCGCCTTCCACCTTAGCCAGCTCGGACAGACGCACTTCTGCGCGATCCATGGCTTTCAGGGAAACGAAACCGAACTTCGGCAGGCGACGATGCAGCGGCTGTTGACCGCCTTCAAAGCCTGGAGCGATGGTGCCACCGGAGCGGGAGGTTTGACCTTTGTGGCCACGGCCACCAGTCTTACCCAAACCGCTACCGATACCACGGCCCGGACGATGCTTTTCGCGACGGGAACCCGGCGCTGGACTCAGATCATTGAGTTTCATCGATTAACCCTCGACACGCAGCATGTAGTAAGCCTTGTTGATCATCCCGCGATTCTCGGGAGTATCCTGGACTTCTACAGTGTGACCGATGCGACGCAGACCCAGACCCTTAACGCACAGTTTGTGGTTAGGGATGCGGCCGGTCATGCTTTTGATCAGCGTTACTTTAACGGTAGCCATGATCAGAAGATCTCCTTGACGCTTTTGCCACGCTTGGCGGCAATGGATTCAGGAGATTGCATAGCTTTCAAACCTTTGAAAGTGGCGTGAACCACGTTTACCGGGTTAGTCGAGCCGTAGCACTTAGCCAGAACGTTCTGAACGCCAGCAACTTCGAGGACAGCACGCATAGCGCCGCCAGCGATGATACCGGTACCTTCAGAAGCAGGCTGCATGTACACCTTCGAAGCGCCGTGACCGGACTTCATTGCGTACTGCAGAGTGGTGCCGTTCAGGTCAACTTGGATCATGTTGCGGCGAGCAGCTTCCATTGCCTTCTGGATCGCAGCAGGCACTTCACGCGACTTGCCACGGCCGAAGCCAACACGCCCTTTACCATCACCAACCACGGTCAACGCGGTGAAAGTGAAGATACGGCCGCCTTTAACGGTTTTGGCTACGCGGTTAACTTGAACCAGCTTCTCAATGTAGCCTTCGTCGCGCTTTTGGTCGTTATTTGACATAACTTAGAACTCCAGCCCAGCTTCACGAGCAGCATCAGCCAGCGCTTTAACGCGGCCGTGGTACTTGAAGCCAGAGCGGTCGAAAGCCACTTGCGAGACGCCAGCGGCCTTAGCACGCGTAGCGACCAGCTGGCCAACCTTTGTGGCCGCGTCGATGTTGCCAGTGGCGCCATCACGCAGTTCTTTATCCAAAGTCGAGGCAGATGCCAGGACTTTGTTGCCGTCGGCCGAGATGACCTGGGCGTAGATGTGCTGCGACGAGCGGAACACGCAGAGACGCACGACTTCTAGTTCGTGCATTTTCAGGCGTGCTTTGCGAGCGCGACGCAGTCGAGTAACTTTTTTGTCGGTCATTTGCTATGCCCTACTTCTTCTTGGCTTCTTTACGACGGACGACTTCGTCCGCGTAGCGCACACCTTTGCCTTTGTACGGCTCTGGTGGACGGAAGTCGCGGATCTCAGCGGCCACTTGACCTACCAGCTGCTTATCGATGCCCTTGATCAGGATATCGGTCTGGCTAGGAGTCTCAGCGGTGATGCCTTCCGGCAGTTCGTAATCCACTGGGTGCGAGAAGCCAAGGGCAAGGTTCAGAACCGTGCCTTTTGCTTGCGCTTTGTAACCAACACCGACCAGCTGGAGCTTGCGCTCGAAGCCTTGGCTTACGCCTTGGACCATGTTGTTTACCAACGCACGCGTGGTACCGGCCATTGCGCGAGTTTGTTGATCGCCATTGCGAGCAGCGAAACGCAGCTCACCAGCTTCTTCAACAATCTCAACGGACGAATGGATGTTCAGTTCGAGAGTGCCCTTGGCACCCTTCACCGAAAGCTGTTGGCCTGCGAATTTTACTTCGACACCGGCTGGCAGCTTAACGGGGTTCTTAGCGACGCGAGACATGCTTATCCCCCCTTAGAACACAGTGCAAAGAACTTCGCCGCCGACACCGGCAGCGCGCGCAGCACGATCCGTCATCACACCTTTGTTGGTGGAGACGATAGACACGCCAAGACCGCCACGAACTTTCGGCAGATCTTCAACGGACTTGTACTGACGCAGGCCTGGACGACTAACGCGCTTCACTTCTTCGATAACCGGACGGCCTTCGAAGTACTTCAGCTCGATGGACAACGACGGCTTAGCGTCGGTGGTGATCTGAAAATCCGCGATGTAACCTTCGTCCTTCAGGACTTTTGCTACAGCCACCTTCAACGTGGAAGACGGCATGCTTACGACAGACTTTTCAGCCATCTGGGCATTACGGATTCGAGTTAGCATGTCCGCTAACGGGTCCTGCATACTCATGGGCTAGACGCTCCTAATACAGAAAAATTAGCCTTGCGGCTACTACTTGTCGCCGAGAACTTCCGGGCATGAAAAACACGGGCTCAGGCGAGCCGGTCATTCTAGACACACCCCAGAAATGAATCAAGCCCCAAAAGGGGCTTGATTCAGATTCAAGGCCACCGATGGTCAGGTTCTTGCGAACCTGAGCATCGAGACTTTGACAGCAATTACCAGCTGGCTTTAACCAGACCTGGTACGTCACCACGCATTGCAGCTTCACGCAGCTTGTTACGGCCAAGGCCGAACTTGCGGTAAACGCCGTGCGGACGACCAGTCAGGCGGCAACGGTTACGCATGCGCGAAGCGCTTGCGTCACGTGGTTGCTTCTGCAGAGCTACGGTAGCTTCCCAACGTGCTTCTGGACTTGCGTTCAGATCAACGATGATAGCTTTCAGCGCTGCACGCTTGGTGGCGTACTTGGCAACAGTGAGCTGACGCTTCAGCTCACGGTTTTTCATGCTCTTCTTGGCCATTTTCCTACTCCAATCAGTTGCGGAACGGGAATTTGAAAGCACGCAGCAGAGCGCGGCCTTCATCATCGTTCTTGGCAGTGGTGGTCAGGGTAATGTCCAGACCGCGGAGAGCATCGATCTTGTCGTAGTCGATTTCCGGGAAAATGATCTGCTCTTTCACGCCCATGCTGTAGTTACCACGACCATCGAAGGACTTGGCATTCAGGCCGCGGAAGTCGCGAACCCGAGGCAGGGAGATCGACAGCAGACGATCCAGGAACTCGTACATACGCTCACGGCGCAGAGTCACTTTGACGCCGATCGGCCATCCTTCACGGACTTTAAAGCCAGCGATGGATTTACGAGCGTAGGTCACAACGACTTTTTGGCCGGTGATCTTTTCCAGGTCAGCAACAGCGTGCTCGATGACTTTCTTGTCACCAACAGCTTCGCCCAGACCCATGTTCAGGGTGATCTTTGTAACGCGTGGAACTTCCATCACGTTCGAAAGCTTAAGTTCTTCCTTAAGCTTCGGTGCGATTTCCTTCCAGTAAATCTCTTTTAGTCGTGCCATGGTCTTCTACCTAGCAGTGTTCAAGCATCAACCGCTTTTTGGGTCGACTTGAAGACACGAATTTTCTTGCCGTCTTCTACTTTGAAACCAACGCGGTCAGCCTTGTTGGTTTCGCCGTTGAAAATGGCGACGTTAGAAGCGTCCAGTGGAGCTTCTTTTTCGACGATACCGCCTTGCACGCCCGACATCGGGTTAGGCTTGGTATGACGCTTTACCAGGTTCAGACCGCTGATAACCAGACGGTTATTAGCAAGAACCTTAAGCACCTTACCGCGCTTACCTTTGTCTTTGCCGGCGATCACGATGATCTCGTCGTCACGACGAATCTTTTGCATGTCGGATCTCCTTACAGCACTTCTGGGGCGAGCGAGACGATCTTCATGAACTTCTCAGTACGAAGTTCACGGGTCACTGGCCCAAAGATACGGGTGCCGATCGGCTCTTGCTTGTTGTTCAGAAGAACAGCAGCGTTGCCATCAAAGCGGATAATGGAGCCATCAGCACGACGTACGCCGTGACGAGTGCGGACTACAACAGCAGTCATCACTTGGCCTTTTTTCACTTTACCGCGAGGAATTGCTTCCTTGACGGTAACTTTGATGATGTCACCGATACCAGCGTAACGACGATGGGAGCCACCCAGCACCTTGATGCACATAACACGGCGAGCGCCGCTGTTATCGGCCACATCGAGCATGGATTGAGTCTGAATCATATAATTTCTCCGACCCCTAGTCCTTAGACTTCCACAGCGCGTTCGAGAACATCAACCAGCGCCCAAGACTTGGTCTTGGCCAAAGGACGAGTTTCACGAATAGTGACTTTGTCGCCGATGTGGCACTGATTGGTTTCGTCGTGCGCGTGCAGCTTAGTCGAACGCTTAACGTATTTACCGTAGATCGGGTGCTTAACGCGACGCTCGATCAGAACGGTGATGGTTTTGTCCATCTTGTCGCTGACAACACGGCCAGTCAGCGTACGGACAGTTTTTTCGGCTTCAGCCATGATCACTTACCTGCCTGCTGGTTGAGCACAGTCTTCACGCGAGCGATGTCACGTTTAACTTGCGAGAGCAGATGAGACTGCCCCAACTGGCCAGTTGCTTTCTGCATACGCAGATTGAACTGGTCGCGCAGCAAGCCGAGCAGTTGCTCGTTCAGCTGCTGTGCGGATTTTTCACGAAGTTCATTCGCTTTCATCACATCACCGTCCGTTTAACAAAGGCGGTGGCGAGCGGCAGCTTTGCAGCAGCCAGGGCAAAAGCCTCACGCGCCAGCTCTTCAGAAACACCCTCGATTTCATACAGGACTTTGCCTGGCTGAATCTGGGCAACCCAGTACTCCACACTACCCTTACCTTTACCCATACGAACTTCGAGGGGCTTTTTGGAAATAGGCTTGTCCGGGAATACACGGATCCAGATCTTGCCGCCACGTTTAACGTGACGGGTCAGTGCACGACGCGCTGACTCAATCTGACGAGCGGTGAGACGACCACGAGCTACAGACTTCAGCGCGAACTCGCCGAAGCTGACTTTGCTACCGCGCTGAGCCAGACCACGGTTGTGGCCTGTCATCTGCTTGCGGAACTTCGTACGCTTAGGTTGCAACATTTGGCGTACCCCTTACTTAGCAGCTTTTTTACGAGGCGCTGGTGCTTGTGGTTTCAGCTCTTCTTGGCGACCACCAATTACTTCGCCTTTGAAGATCCAAACCTTTACACCGATCACACCGTAAGTGGTGTGAGCTTCGTAGTTGGCATAGTCGATGTCGGCACGCAGGGTGTGCAATGGCACACGACCTTCGCGATACCATTCAGTACGTGCGATTTCAGCACCGCCGAGACGACCGCTCACTTGGATTTTGATGCCCTTGGCACCAATGCGCATGGCGTTCTGTACTGCGCGCTTCATAGCGCGACGGAACATTACACGACGCTCCAGCTGCTGAGCTACGCTCTGCGCAACCAGCATACCGTCGAGTTCCGGCTTGCGGATCTCTTCGATATTGATGTGCACAGGCACACCCATTTGCTTGGTCAGGTCCTGACGCAGTTTCTCAACATCTTCACCTTTCTTCCCGATAACGATACCTGGACGAGCGGTGTGGATGGTGATACGTGCAGTTTGGGCCGGACGATGGATATCGATACGGCTTACGGACGCGCTTTTTAGTTTGTCTTGGAGATACTCACGCACTTTCAGATCTGCGAACAAGTAGTCCGCATAAGTCCGACCGTCTGCGTACCAGACGGAGGTGTGCTCCTTGACGATTCCCAGGCGAATGCCAATGGGATGTACTTTCTGACCCATCTCTTCGACTCCGTTACTTGTCAGCAACCTTGACAGTGATATGGCAAGACCGCTTGACGATGCGATCAGCACGGCCTTTGGCACGTGGCATGATGCGCTTCAGCGAACGCCCTTCGTTGACGAAAACGGTGCTGACCTTCAGGTCATCAACGTCTGCGCCTTCGTTATGCTCGGCGTTGGCTACGGCCGACTCCAGCACTTTCTTCATGATCTCGGCGGCTTTCTTACTGCTGAAAGCCAACAAGTTGAGCGCTTCGCCCACCTTCTTCCCGCGGATCTGGTCGGCGACCAAGCGGGCTTTCTGGGCGGAGATTCGAGCGCCCGACAACTTAGCGGCTACTTCCATTTCCTAACCCCTTAACGCTTGGCTTTCTTGTCAGCCACGTGCCCACGATAAGTGCGGGTACCGGCGAACTCGCCCAGTTTATGGCCGACCATGTCTTCGTTCACGAGAACTGGGACGTGCTGACGACCGTTATGTACGGCGATGGTCAGACCGACCATCTGTGGCAGGATCATCGAACGACGCGACCAAGTCTTAATTGGTTTGCGATCGTTCTTTTCCGCCGCCACTTCGATCTTCTTCAGTAGGTGAAGATCAATAAAAGGACCTTTTTTCAGAGAACGTGGCACTGTCGTATCCCTCTATTTACTTGCGACGACGGACGATCATTTTGTCGGTACGCTTATTACCACGAGTCTTCGCGCCCTTAGTCGGGAAGCCCCATGGCGATACCGGATGACGACCACCAGAGGTACGACCTTCACCACCACCATGTGGGTGGTCAACCGGGTTCATGGCAACACCACGAACGGTTGGGCGAACGCCACGCCAGCGTTTGGCACCAGCTTTACCCAGCGAACGCAGGCTGTGCTCGGAGTTCGAGACTTCGCCCAGGGTCGCACGGCATTCAGCCAGGACTTTACGCATTTCACCGGAACGCAGACGCAGGGTAACGTAGACACCTTCACGAGCGATCAGCTGAGCCGAAGCACCAGCGGAACGAGCGATTTGTGCGCCTTTACCTGGCTTCAGTTCGATGCCGTGTACAGTAGAACCCACTGGAATGTTGCGCAGTTGCAGAGCGTTGCCTGGCTTGATTGGAGCCAGAGCGCCTGCGATCAGCTGGTCGCCTGCACTCACGCCTTTAGGGGCGATGATGTAGCGGCGCTCGCCGTCTGCGTAGCAGAGCAGTGCGATGTGAGCAGTACGGTTTGGATCGTATTCGATACGCTCGACAGTGGCGACGATGCCATCTTTGTCGTTGCGACGGAAATCGACCATACGATAATGCTGCTTATGACCACCACCGATGTGACGCGTGGTAATACGGCCATTGTTGTTACGACCACCAGTCTTCGATTTTTTCTCGAGCAGCGGTGCGTGAGGAGCGCCTTTATGCAGCTCCTGGTTGACCACCTTGACCACAAAACGGCGGCCAGGGGAAGTCGGTTTGCATTTAACGATTGCCATGATGCACCCCTTCCTTACTCAGCACTGCTGCTGAAATCGAGATCTTGGCCTGGCTGAAGGGAGATAACTGCCTTCTTCCAGTCATTACGCTTGCCCAGACCGCGAGCTGTGCGCTTGCTCTTACCCAGAACGTTCAGGGTAGTAACACGCTCAACTTTCACGCTGAACAGGCTTTCGACGGCCTTCTTGATTTCCAGCTTGGTTGCGTCAGTTGCAACCTTGAAAACGAACTGGCCTTTCTTGTCAGCCAGAACCGTAGCCTTCTCGGAAACGTGCGGGCCAAGCAGAACTTTAAATACGCGTTCCTGGTTCATCCCAGCAGCTCCTCGAATTTCTTCACGGCCGACACGGTGATCAACACCTTGTCGTATGCGATCAGACTAACTGGATCGGAACCTTGAACGTCACGTACATCTACGTGCGGCAGGTTACGAGCAGCCAGGTACAGGTTCTGATCAACAGCGTCCGACACGATCAAAACGTCGGTCAGGCTCATGTTGTTCAGCTTGCCCAGCAGATCTTTGGTTTTCGGAGTTTCAACAGCGAAATCCTGAACCACGACCAGACGATCAGTACGCACCAGCTCAGCAAGGATGGAACGCATTGCTGCGCGATACATCTTCTTGTTCAGCTTCTGGGAGTGATCCTGTGGACGTGCTGCAAAAGTGGTACCGCCGCCACGCCAGATTGGGCTACGGATAGTACCGGCACGAGCACGGCCAGTACCTTTCTGACGCCATGGGCGCTTACCGCCACCACGAACGTCGGAACGGGTCTTTTGCTGCTTGGTACCTTGACGGCCGCCGGCCATGTAGGCCACGACTGCTTGGTGAACCAGCGTCTCGTTGAATTCGCCGCCAAATGTCAGTTCGGAAACTTCGATCGCTTGAGCGTCATTTACATTTAATTGCATGTCAGCTTCCCCTTAACCGCGAGCCTTGGCTGCTGGACGTACAACCAGGTTGCCGCCAGTAGCGCCAGGAACAGCACCCTTGACCAACAACAGATTGCGTTCAGCGTCCACGCGCACTACTTCCAGGGACTGCACGGTCACGCGCTCAGCGCCCATATGACCGGACATTTTTTTGCCCTTGAATACACGACCAGGAGTCTGGCACTGGCCGATAGAGCCTGGGACGCGGTGGGATACGGAGTTACCGTGGGTGTTATCTTGCCCGCGGAAATTCCAACGCTTGATCGTACCCTGGAAGCCTTTACCCTTGGACTGACCGGTTACATCAACCAGTTGACCAGCGGCGAAGATTTCAGCGTTGATCAGATCGCCAGCCTGGTACTCGCCTTCTTCAAGACGGAATTCCATGGTAGTGCGACCAGCGGCAACGTTCGCTTTAGCGAAGTGGCCAGCCTGAGCTGCTGTTACACGCGAAGCACGACGCTCGCCGACAGTGACTTGCACTGCACGATAGCCATCGGTCTCTTCAGTTTTGAACTGGGTGACGCGATTCGGTTCGATCTCAATGACCGTGACCGGAATGGAGACACCTTCTTCGGTGAAAATACGGGTCATACCGCATTTACGACCGACTACACCAATAGTCATGTTGTAAACCTCATGAGTGTACGGGGCTTTCACCCGCTATGGCCGCCCATTTCAGAGCGTTACACGACTAAGACCGAGTCTTAGCCGAGGCTGATCTGCACTTCCACACCGGCCGCAAGATCAAGCTTCATAAGAGCATCAACGGTTTTATCCGTTGGCTGGACGATGTCCAGAACGCGCTTATGAGTGCGGATTTCGTACTGGTCGCGCGCGTCTTTGTTGACGTGCGGAGAAACCAGAACGGTGAACCGCTCTTTACGGGTAGGCAGTGGAATTGGACCACGCACTTGAGCACCAGTACGTTTCGCGGTTTCCACGATTTCCTGGGTTGATTGGTCGATCAGGCGATGGTCAAAAGCCTTCAACCTGATACGGATTTGCTGATTTTGCATTGGATTTCAGACTCCGGCTGCTATTCCCACCGAGCGCAATACGCCCGTTAAAAGGAGGCGCAATTCTATAGACGCCCCATATAGGTGTCAACCCAATAAAAAAAGCCCCCGCTGAGCGGGGGCTTTTTCAAAGCATCAAGCAATCTCTATAAAAGAGAATTACGCGATGATTTTGGCTACGACGCCAGCGCCGACGGTACGACCGCCTTCACGGATAGCGAAACGCAGACCGTCTTCCATTGCGATGGTTTTGATCAGGGTAACAGTCATCTGAATGTTGTCACCTGGCATTACCATTTCAACGCCTTCTGGCAGCTCGCAGTTACCAGTCACGTCAGTCGTACGGAAGTAGAACTGTGGACGGTAGCCTTTGAAGAACGGAGTGTGACGACCGCCTTCTTCCTTGCTCAGAACGTAAACTTCTGCGGTGAAAGTGGTGTGCGGCTTAACCGAACCCGGCTTAACCAGAACCTGGCCACGCTCAACGTCGTCACGCTTGGTACCACGCAGCAGAACGCCGCAGTTCTCGCCAGCACGACCTTCGTCGAGCAGCTTGCGGAACATTTCAACACCGGTGCAAGTAGTAACGGTGGTGTCACGCA
>NZ_RWIL01000084.1:0-26961 GCF_009764635.1 Pseudomonas sp. PB103
CTGGCTTGCCAGCGATGGCGTCAGCCCGGCCAAGCCATCACTCAGCCCAAAGGATTTGGTATGAGCCATTAAGCCATGGTTGGCCGCATAACCTGTGGGAGCTGGCTTGCCAGCGATGGCGTCAGCCAGGTCAATCCATCACTCCTTGACGCTCATGTATTCCTTGGCCCACAGGATGTATTCCTCGGGCTGGGTATAGGTGTGCGTCAGTTCGGTTGCGCTCAGGTCGGAGGCCTGGGTGAAGATCTGTCGCTGTTCGCGCAGGCTGTCGTACGTTGCCTTGATCGCGGCAAAGTAGGCGCCGTGGCCGTCGATGGTCACGCGCACACCGAGTTCAGCCAGACGCTTGTCGTCGCGCAGCGCCGGGTTGCCGTAGGTGACCAGCATCAGCGGTACGGTCAAATGCTCGGCGATTTGTTCGAGCTGATCGAAGTCCTGAATCCCGACCATGCAGATCCCGTCGGCGCCCGCCGCCTGGTACTGCCGGGTGCGGCTGATGATTTCCTGGTTGGGCAGGATGCCGGCGTTGGTACGGGCGATGATCGCCATTTCCGTATCGACTCGAGCTTCCAGCGCTGCGCGGATCTTGCCGACGCCTTCGGCGACGGTGATCAGGTCGGTGGATTTGCGCCCGAATTGCGCGGGCAGCAGAGTGTCTTCGATGGTCAGGGCAGCGACGCCGGCGCGTTCCAGTTCAACGATGGTGCGCATCACGTTGAGGGCGTTGCCGTAGCCGTGGTCGGCGTCGGCGATCACCGGCAATTGCGCGACGCGGCCAATGCGCGTGGCCTGTTCGGCGAACTCGCTGAGGGTGATCAGGGCAAAGTCCGGTGCACCCAGCACCTGCAACGACGCCACCGAACCACCGAGAATTCCCACTTCAAAACCCAGGTCAGCGGCGATCCGCGCGGACATCGGGTCGAACACCGAGGCCGTGTGGTAGCAGGTGTCGGAGGCCAGCAACTGTCGGAAATTACGGCGCAAATCTTGATGAGAAAGCCTGGTCATACGAGTTCCACCAATACAAAGGAATGGAAAGGCTTGAGCAAATGTGTCAACGCCGAAGGCCTAAAAGGCTATCACGCTGGGATGGTCAGGTTCATGACGATTTTTTCGGTAACGGTAAAACAGAAAAGGTTGCAGACGTCTAAACGTCTGCAACCGGATGACTCAACTCAGGGCGAGGGGTCAGACTTTATTGATGTCTCCCCAGATTTTTTTGATCTCATGGATGTTTCCCACGTTGTAGCGCGGAATGCCCAGGCCGGCGCAAGGGGCTGCAGCGGCGGTTTTGACGGCGGTATTGATGACGTTGGAGCCTGCACGCAGGAGTGGCGCGTTGTTCCAGTTGTTTTGGGTAGTGTTCATATCAATTTCCTTTTTGATTAAGTGGGCAGTCAATACTGACCCTGATTTAAAAGTGCGATCGTTTTTTCATAAAAATCGATCTCTTGCATTGCAATGCCGGGATGAGTCGGCAAGTAGTTTTCGTCGAAGCACCATGCTTCTTCGCTTGTCTGCGCAAGCGGCGCGTGAATAAGCACGCTCAGCGAAGCAGACATTTGTTTTGGCGGCAGTTGTCGATGAATCTCATGAAGTGGCTTCATGTGAAGCACTGCACCTGGCGCCAGTTTCAATTCGGTTTCCTCTCCTAGACGAGGACGGACCCCCGCAAGGAGTGGAGTGCGGTCGAGGATTTCGCGCTTTATGGTGACGTAACCGTCTCCCGCATAACCTACGCAGTACATTTCGAAGTCGTGCGTATGATTAAGGTGATAAATAAAAGTTTCGCCTTCATCTTGTGAGTCGACAGGCGCCCAGAACCCCAGGCGGACAGTGTAAGTATCACAAGAGTGCAGGACGAAAGCGTAAGCGTTATAACGATAGTGCGCCGTACTGAAACCGTGCGCTTGAATGCCCTCGTACAAATGCTCACTCAGTAATGTTCTGTTCTTGGCAAGGCCTTTCAAGTCTTCAATGATCGAGTTCTGGTCTGTATTGAAGTTGTAGTTATCCATGCGCTGGATGAAGTTCGCTAAATTCATGTTGCACTGTCCATATGAGCATCTAGATAACGATTCAATTGCTCGTTTTGCAGCAATCTCATCACCGGCGCATACGCAAGGGCTGCCGCTTTATCCTCCTGGGCGATAACATTGAAAGCCTTCCAGGTGACCGCCGGGTGTTGGTGGTAAATCAGCTCCTCGGCGACTTTGCGGGCGTGTGGATCCGCCGCGGCCTCAAGCAGTTCGAGGCTGACAAGGAAGCGCGCTGCGCTTTCATCGTTCGGAAGCCAAGCTACTTTTTTCAGTGTGCGACGGTCGAATACCGCAATGTCGGCACGCCGGTCGATCAGGTTGATACTGGCGCTGAGAACCTCCTGGTCGCATTCGAACAACTCTTTGGTGCCGTCGATGTACAACGCTTGACCGTTATCGACTGTAGTGTTGTCACCCAGGCTCAGGTGGTCGTCATCGATCGTGTAGCGCTGGACGTTAAAGGGTGTGTTGTTGATCGAAAATAAAAATGTTTTACCGGGAACAGAATAAAAATAAGGTGAGGCTGTCGTGCTGTCAGGCGCTTTGATACTGATGTTGCCCGCTGCGTTATAGTACAAGGTCAATGTGCGGGTGTAAGGGTTGGTGCTGTTAAGGGCTTGAGCTTTGTAGTGCTGGACGCCGAGTGTTTTAATGCGAGTGTCAAGCAGGTTGCAAAGCATGTTTACTTCGGATGTCATGTTGTTTTTATTGAGGATGTCGAGGGTTAGTTCTGGTTCTAAGTTGGTGTCTAATAATTCAGTAATCATGGTTGTTTGCTGTTGAGTAAGTGGGCTTGAGTTAAATTTATAGTCCGAAGTTGGTTTGGGCAAGTTGAGGTGTGTAAGTTGTTGTGTTTCGGATTTTAATTGGGGTGTTTTTTTGGGGGGGTGTTAGTTGAGTTGGTGCTGCCGATATTGGCTTGCGAGATAGTTGTAGGAGAGTAAAGCGTCCCGTGATGACGGCCATTAGTTATGACCGTCGGGAAGTTTGAAGTAAAGGTTATGTAGGGGCGCGAGGCGCAAAACGATGTGCGATATACAGTAATCAGGCCGCAACGGCCTGCTGTTGTTGATTGGGCAACATGACCGCGCGCACCGAGTTGCCTGGCTGCAGTTGCAGGCGTTTGGCCGTCAGGCGATCAATCACCAGGCTGCTGCCAACTCGACGGGCGCGGGCGACGGTGATGCGGCAGTTCTCCAGGCGGCGGTTGTGGATCAGCCACAGTGGCGCCTGGTCATCCGGTGTGCCGAGGCTCAGGGTCAGTTCCACGCTGTCGCGCACGGTGCGGATACTGCGCACGGGGGCTTCAATCACCGGCCCACCGTCGAAAATGTCGATATAACTCTTGTGAGAAAAACCCTCGGCCTGAAGGATTTTCAGCGCCGGCTCGGTATTGGGGTGCGCCTGGCCGATGGCCGCCTGAGCCTCTTCGGTGAGCAGGCAGGTGTAGAGCGGCTGGCGCGGCATCAGTTCAGCGATGAACGATTTGTTGCCGAGCCCCGACAGGTGATCGGCGTGGCTGAAATCCATCTGGAAGAAGTGCCGGCCCAGACTGTCCCAGAACGGCGAACAGCCCAGTTCATCGGCACTGCCGCGCAGTTCGGCGATCATCTTTTCGCCAAACAGGTGTGGAAACTCGGCGACGAACAACAGCCGCCCCAGTGACAACAAACGGCCATTGCTGCCATGACGTTGAGCATGGCCGAGAAACAGCGAGCACAGTTCCGATTGCCCGGTCAGTTCGTTGTTGAGAAACAGCGTCGGGATTTGCCGTTGTATGCCCAGATCCGGCGCCGAACTCACCGTCAGCCCCACTCGATAGTTGTACCAGGGCTCGCGCAAGCCGACCGCCCCGGACAGCGCACTGACGCCGACCACGCGCATGTCATCGTCTTCGAGCACGAACAGGTAGTCCGCGTCGGCACGTTCTACCTGCTCGGCGAACGCCCGTTGCGCCCAGCGTACCCGATGGGCCAGGCGATCTTCGTTGGCCGGCAGGGTGGTGAACCCCGGGCCGGCCTGTTGAACCAGAGTCATCAACGCTGGCAGGTCGCTGACATTGACCGGGCGGACAATCATGCTGTAACTCCTTTTGCGCGCCTGTTCGGGCACTGTCGTTGGCTGCGGCACCGGGCGTGGTTCACAGGGCAATCAGCCGGATCGGGCTGCCATCGGTCACGTTCAGCGCTGCACACATGGCCGGGGTGAGGGCCAGCGGTTGATCGGCGTGGACATCCAGTTCGGCGACGATGGCCCGGAAACCCTGCAGCGCATCGTTGCTCAGCAGGTAGCGGCCACGGGCATCGATCCGCGACTGCTGCTGCACCGGAAGGATCTGGCTGTGAGCGATCGACCGAATGTTTGCGGTGCGCGCATAGAGCGTCGGGCCGGCGTCGAACAGGTCGATGTAGCTGTTGGTTTCAAAGCCCTCACGCTCAAGAATGTCGAACGCTTCCTGCCCGTCAGGGTGAATGCGCCCGATGCATTCCTGCGCCGCCAGCGGCAGCATCGGCACGTAGATCGGGTATTGCGGCATCAGTTCGGCAAGGAACGAGCGGCTCTGCAACCCACACAACCTTTCGGCTTCGACGTAAGGCAGATCGAAGAAGTGTTTGCCCAGCGCATCCCAGAAGGGCGATTGGCCGTTCTCGTCGCTGTAGCCGACGATTTCAGTAATCACCGCTTCGGCAAAACGCGGCGCATGAGCGGCGATAAACAGCAGGCGCGCCCGCGAAAGCAATTCGGAAAAAGCTGTACGCACCAGCCCTGCGTCAATGTGAAAACCGCGCAGCAGCGTGTGATCGTTGAGGTCATGGCACAGCGACAGCGCAGGCACTCCGTGCTCGATGTTCAGCTCCCGCGAGGCGCTGGTGAAATGGCGGTTGCGCAGGCTGTAGAACGGCTCGTTGAAGCCGGCGGTGGCAACAATTTCCGAGCAACCCGACAGACGCCGCGTTTCAAGGTCTTCGAGCACGAAGAAGTAATTCTCCGGGCCCTGCGCCGCCGCTGCGCTTTCGAATGAGGCACAGGAGGCGGTGATTTTCTCGCGCAAGCGTTCGCTGTCATCCGGCAGAGAGGTCACGCCCACCAGGCTGGCGCGGGCCAATTGTTGTAACTGAGGCAGGTCGGTTAGCTCGACTGGGCGTAAGACCAGCATGGATGTACTCCTGTATCAAAAGGTCCGGTGAGTTCACCGCACCTGACTATCACTGTCGGGTTCCACGCGTTAAATCAGCGGTCGCCTGATTTGTTGTCAGACGCCGCCCTTTTTCTTGTCAGCCATTGCTCGGGTCGGGCAGCGCGGTACTGGCGCCGAGCTTGTTCAGGAAGAACAGATACACCAGGCCCAGCGCGATCCAGATCAGCCCGAGTTTCTGCGCATCGACGCCCATGTTGTACATGATGGCCGCGACGATGATGAAGCCGATCACCGGGCAGATCAGGTGGCGCACGACTTGTCCGGACTTCTGCCGACGCCAGTAGTAGTTGATCACTGTCAGGTGCAACAGCATGAAGCCGCTGAGGGCGCCAAAGTTGACGAGGGAGGTCAGGGTGTCGACCGAGTTGATGAACAGGTAGCAGATCAACAGCGACAGTACCGCCACCAGATAAATGCTCAGGTACGGCGTGTTGTGTTTCGGATGTACTTTGGCCAGCACTTTCGGCAATTTGCCGTCGCGGGCCATGCCGAACAGCAGGCGCGACACCGCGGCTTGCGAGGTGATCGCCACGGCCACGCCCCAGGCCAGTGCGGTGGCTACGCCGGTCAACGTCGCCAGCCAGCTGCCGGCAGCGATTTCGGCGATTTCATAGAACGCGGTGTCGGCGGAGGTGAAGCCCATGCCGGCCGCCAGATCGGTGGCGATCCAGGTTTGCGCGACGAAAATCACGCCCATGACCAACAAGGTAATCAGCGCCGCTTTGCCAACACTCTTGCCCGGATCGCCTTTGATTTCTTCGGCGAGCGTCGAGATTGCATCGAACCCGAGGAACGACAGCACCGCAATCGACACCGCTTGCATCAACAGGGCGAAATTGAACGTCTCGGGGTTGTACAGCGGCGCCAATGTCAGCTCGCCATGACCGCCGCCGTTATGCAGGGCCGTCCAGGCGTAAAACAGGAAGATCCCCAGCACGACCAGTTGGGCCAGCAGGAAGATGATGTTCATCCGCGCGGTGAACGTGATGCCGCGCAGGTTGACGAATGTTGCGCTGACGAGGAACGCCAGAATAAAGCCGACTTTTGGAATGTCCGGGTACAAATGGTTGAGCGCCATCGCCGCATACACATACAGCAGCGGTGGAATCAGCAGGTAGTCGAGCAGCATCAACCAGCCAGCGATAAAACCGACATGCTGGTTCAAGCCACGTTGCGCGTAGGAATACACCGAGCCTGCGATCGGAAATGCCTTGGCCATGCTGCCGTAGCTGAGCGCGGTAAACAGCATCGCCACCATGCCGATGATGTAGGCCAGCGGCACCATCCCCGGCGCCTCGGCGTTAACGTAGCCATACACACCGAACGGGGCGATGGGGATCATGAAGATCATCCCGTACACCACCAGGTCCGTGAGGGTCAGGCTACGTTTCAACTCTTGCTTGTAGCCGAATTCTTCAATTTCCATGAAGCGCAACTCCTTGTCAGCCAGATCGGTCGTTTTTTAGTTGTTATGTCGGTCCATCGTTTACAGCGTCAGCAGTCTTGCGTTACAGCAATGGCGCGAGGTATCCGGCCCAGCGCGATACCGCTTCGGGGCTGCGCAACAAGTCGTTGCGCACCTCGATCAGCACCGAATCCAGGCCCCGGGCATCGCCGTGTACCGGCACGGTCATGTCGCCCAGCGGATCAATCTTGTACGGTTGGTTGCCCGCCACTTTCAGCGGATGCTCAGCGAGCCCGTCGAGCAGGCGTTGTGCGTAGTCCTTCGCCTGACCAAACAGCACGCCGACTTCCAGCGGTCGTGGCTGGCCGTAATACACCGGGGTAAAACTGTGAACCCCCACCACCCGTACCGGTTGCCCTTTGGCGATGCGTTCGTCGATCAGC
Organism: Pseudomonas sp. PB103; assembly: GCF_009764635.1. Lineage (NCBI taxonomy): Bacteria > Pseudomonadati > Pseudomonadota > Gammaproteobacteria > Pseudomonadales > Pseudomonadaceae > Pseudomonas > Pseudomonas sp. PB103. Next base: position 7,087 of record NZ_RWIL01000084.1, read on the forward strand.
GTCTGCAAGCGTGCGTGAAACGGCTTGAACAGGGCCTGGCGCCGGTATTCGCGCGTGGCTTCGTCCAGCTCACGGTTGCCCGGGATCTGATAGATCTCGCTCTGTGCCGGAATGCTGTCGGGCGCATGCCGTGGACGGTTCAGGTCGATCAGTAGTCGCGAATAATTGGCGCTCAACAGTGTGGCGCCAAGTTTTTCCGATAATTGCTCGGCCAGTTGCAGTGCGCCGATGTCCCAGGCGATGTGTTCAAGGGCGGCGGCCTCATCCAGGCCCAGATTGTTCAGGGCATCGGGGATGTAGCGGCTCGCGTGTTCGCACACCAGAATCAACGGATGTGTCGAGTCCTCGCGGCTCAGGTTGTAGGCCGGGCGGGTGTACAACCCAAGCTCGGCGGATTCAGTACAGGCGTGCATAGTGCTCACACAGGTCAGCAGGCGAGAGCTGTTCCGTCAGCGCCAGTTCCTCGGTTTTAAGGGCGTGATACGTGTCGAGCAACGGCTTGGCCAGCCATTCATTGAAGGCTGCACTGTCGCGCAGGCAATCCAGCGCCTGGGCGAGCGAGGCGGGCAGGGCAACGATGCCCCGGGCCTGGCGTTGCTCGTCGTTGAGTGAATCGGGCACTTCGTCGGTGATCGCGTTCAGGGCCAAACGCTGTTCAATGCCCAGTCGCCCGGCAATCAGCAGTGCCGCCATGGCCAGGTGCGGCGACGCCGTGGCGTCCATGGCGCGAAATTCGAGGTTGAACTGCTGGGCCACGGATTTGCCACCCAGGGTCACGGTCGGGCAGATGCGCAGCGCCGCTTCACGGTTCTGTTGACCGAGGCAGGCGTAGGACGCGCTCCAGTGGTGCGGCTGCAAGCGTTGGTACGACACCGGCGTCGGCGCAGTGAACGCACACAGGGCCGGCAAGTAATGCAGGACGCCCGCTGCCCAGTGCTGGCCAAGACTCGACAGACCGTTGCTGGTGCCCGCGTCGTAGAGCATCGGCTGACCGGCCAGATCCAGCAGGCTGACGTGCAAGTGCACGCCGTTGCACACCGCATGCTCGGCGGTTTTCGGCGCGAAGCTCAGGTCCAGGCCCATTTGCCGGGCAATCTCGCGGGTGATTTCGCGCACGTTGACCGCGCGGTCTGCCGCGGCTACGCCCAGCGTCGGCCGACAGGTGATTTCGTATTGGTGCTTGCCGTACTCAGGCAGGAACATTTCCGGCTCGACACCCCCCGCGCGCAGGGCGCTGAGCAGCCAGCCGCCGAACTCGGCGCCCTGACGCTGGGCTTCGAGGGAAAACGCCAGATGCTCGACAAACCCGGCGTGCAGGTTGAATTCGTGTTCGAACGCGGCGTTGACTTGCAAGCCCAACGCATCGCGATAGCGCTCGATCTCATCACGCAGCAGTGTGCGCGGGCAGGCGCCCCACGCACGACCATCGGTCTCGCGGATATCGCCGTGGATGAAGTCCAGCGCCGGCGCATCGGCATCCGGGCCATTGCCAACGGTGACGCGGCTGCTCAGATCGGGAATCAACCGCAAGTCGCCATAAGCGCCCCACGGATTAGCCGAGGCGATGATGTCCTGTGGCGTCAGCGCGCTATTGGCCGGCACCCAGCCGCAACCCGCCGCCTGGTAATGTTCAAGCTCATCGGTGGGAAACGAGCGGCCACGAGTGATGCCGATCAGGTCGGTGGTGACGATGGTGGTCATCGGCAGCGGCGTCAGGCGTGCGCTCATGGCTGCATCTCCTGCAGGCGGCCGAGCACGGTGTCGGTGTCGGTGATCCAGCAATAACCCTTGATTGCGTTCAGGCAGGCGTGATGGCGTTCGGCGCTGTAGGTGGCACAGGCGTCCTCCACCAGCGTCACCAGATAACCGCGATCGGCGGCATCGCGCACGGCCATGTCCACGCACTGGTCGGTGACGATGCCGGCGATGATCAGGTGGCGGGTTTCGAGGTTGCGCAGCACGTAGTCGATGGCGGTCGAGTTGAACACGCCGGACGAGGTTTTTGGCAGGACGATTTCGTTTTCCTGCGGGGTCAGTTCAGCAATGACCTGCGCCTGCGGGCTGCCCTTGGGCAGGTGCATGTCTGACAGCTTGTGATCGAGCGAGCGGTCGCGACCATCGGCGGTCAGGCTTTCAATAATCGTGTGCAATACATTCTGTCGGGCCTGGCGAAAGGCGCCGAGCAACCGCTGCTGATTGGGCACCACCTGCGTGCGGGCGCGGTTGAGGAAGTACTCGGCGTCCGGGCCACTGAGGTGCGGGTCGAACTGCGGTTCGAGCCAGGCGCGCTGCATGTCGACCAGCAGCAACGCCGTGTGGTCGGTGACAAACGGCAGGTCCCGTGGCGAGCGGTGGGGAAGGTTGAACATCCTTATTTTTCCTCCAGCAGATGAGTGGCGAATTCGTTGCGCAGGGCGTCGATGCCTTCCAGGCGATCGGCCAGTTCCGGGCCGCGCAGGGTCAGGCAGGCAATCAATGCCTCGACCTGGGCCAGCGCCGGCACCATGGTGTCGAACGGTGAGGCCGATTCGACCGGGGCGCTGATGATCAGATCAGCCAACTCGCGCAGGGGCGACGCGTAGATGTCGGTAAACAACACCACCCGGGCGTTGTTGTTTTTTGCCGCGCTGGCGACGCGCAGGGCCTGGGTCTGATAACGGCGATAGTCGAACATCAGCACCACGTCCTGACGTTGCAGGTCGAACAACCGGTCGGGCAGCAGCGCATTGTCTTCCAGGGCAAAACAGCCGGGACGCAACAGGCGCAAATGATTGAGCAGGTACGTGGCCATCAGGCTGCTGAAACGGCCGCCGAAGCAGTACACCTGATGGCGTGCATCCAGCAGCCAGTCGACGAGGATTCGTATGTCTTCGGGTTGCGTCAGCGCCTGGGTTTCCAGTAACAGACGATGGCTGTCAGCAAGGTAGTGGCTCCAGGCATCGTCCTTGTTCTGATGCGAGCGAGGCTGCAACAGGGTGCTTGGCGAGCGCAGGCGATGGTCCATGTCACTGAGCAGGGCATCCTGGAATTCGGCATAACCACCAAAACCGAGCTTCTTTACCAGCCGCACGATCGTCGGGTCGCTGACACCGGCATGTTCGGCCAGACGTGCCATCGGCCCCAGGCCGTTGCGCGGGTACTGATCAAGCAAGGCGCGAACGACTTTGCGCTCCGACGGCGTAAGATCAAGGCCGGGGTCGGTGATCAGGTCTCTGAGAGGGGGCATCCGGGCTCCTGCTGGATGGAGGGGTGTTGAATTCGCTTCATAATCCGTTAAAACAGTATTTATGTAACTGACGCTACATGTCTAGTGAATTTTTTACCGTGGAGCAAAAGCCCCAAAATGGGGCAAGACGCCCGTGTAACAAGGGCTACACGGTAGTCGCTCTGTCTTGTAGTCCATTGCCCGGAACGACGTCAGAAATTGCCGATTCGGCACTTCGCAAAGGGTTGCCGTCAGCGCCGTCGAGTTGGCTGCAACCCTCCGGCATACGGCACAATGGCGATTATTGCCGACGGCTCCGCCGATTTTTCCTGACCTTCGAATGAGTGACTGCTTGTGCGTACCACCCGTTTGACTCTGATTTGCCATGCTCGAACCGTCGCACAGAAATTGTCGCGTTTTCCTACAAACGAGCCTGTTGAAAATGAGCAATTAGCGTCTGACTTGTGGGCGACACGGCTCGATTCACCGTTCCGTCTGTTGTGTGGTCCGGAATTGCGCACCCGGCAAACGGCTGAGTGGTTCGGCACGGACGCTGAAGTGGTCCCGGCCTTGCGCGACTGCGACTGGGGGCGTTGGCACGGGCAGTCGATCAAGGATCTGCAGCAGACCGATGCACAAGCATTGCAAGCCTGGCTGGCCGATCCTCACGCGGCACCGCATGGCGGTGAGTCAGTGGCGCAAGTGGGCGAGCGGGTCGCCACCTGGCTCGAAGGGCTGACCGCAACACCCGGGCATGTCGTCGCCATTACCCATCCTTACATTGTGCGCGCCGCGTTGATGCAGGTGGTGCAGGGCGCGGCTTTCAACGCAGTCGACGTCGAGCCGCTGGCCATCCTTGAGTTACGCTTCAACGGTATCTGGCGGCTACGCTTGCCGGGTATCGACAGCAAGGAGACGCGCTGATGAAAAAGCTGCTGGTGATCGGCATCGGCGCCGGTAATCCGGACTACATCACGATGCAGGCGGTGAAGGCGCTGAATCTGGTCGATGTGTTCTTCCTCATGGATAAAGGTCAGAGCAAGGACGCGTTGATTGACCTGCGCCGCGAGATCTGTGAACGCTACATCACCGATCGCGCTTACCGTTTCGCTGAAGCCCAGAGCCCCGAGCGTGAACGCGGCGATGTCGACTACGCCGCCAGCGTCGCCGAGCTCAACCACGCCAAGCAACGCACCTTCGAAAGGCAGATCAATGACCAATTGTCTGACGGTGAGTGCGGTGGTTTCCTGGTCTGGGGCGACCCGGCGTTGTACGACAGCACGATTCGTATCCTGCAGGCGATTCTGGCGTCAGGGCGGTGTGCCTTTGAGTTTGAAGTGATCCCGGGGATTACCAGCGTTCAGGCGCTGGCGGCACAGCACAAGGTGCCGTTGAACACGATTGGCCGCTCAGTTGAAATCACCACCGGGCGGCGTTTGGCGGCGGGGCAGGTGAGTGACGCGGACAGCGTGGTGGTGATGCTCGATGCTGAAGATTCCTATCACACGGTGACGGATCAGCAGACGGAGATTTACTGGGGGGCTTATCTGGGCACGCCGGATGAAATACTGATCAGCGGGCGACTGGCGGATGTTGCCGATGAAATCGAGCGGGTGCGCAAGGCGGCACGGGCGGAACATGGGTGGATCATGGATACGTATTTGCTGCGCAAGCCTTAGATTTTTGCTGGCCGGGCGGGTGTCTTCGCGGGCAAGCCTTGCTCCTACAGTTATTTGTGTTGTTCACATATCTTCAGTCAGCGCCAAACCCTGTGGGAGCTGGCTTGCCAGCGATTGGGCCATCGACCGCACCTCAGGAATCGGCATTGACCCCTCGCCCAAACCGCTCGCGATACACCGAGGGCGGCACGCCGACCACCGTGCGAAACGCTACCCGAAAACTCTCCACCGAGCGATACCCGCAACGCTGAGCAATCTGCTCGGTGTTCTGCGGCGTGCTCTCCAGCAGCTCCCGCGCTCGCGCCAGTCGTTCGTGCTGCAGCCACGCCTTGGGTGATTGGCCACTGGCCTCGGTAAATCGCCGCAGAAAGGTCCGTTCGCTCATCGCCGCCTCGCTGGCCAGGTCGCGCACCTCCAGCGGCTCATGCAGACGCTCGCGGGCCCATTGCATGACGCGTGACAGATCGTTGCGCGGCGTCGGGCTCACGGGCGTCGGAATGAACTGCGCCTGGCCGCCGGTGCGTTGCGGCGACATCACCAGTCGGCGGGCCACGGCGTTGGCCACTTGAGTACCGAAGTCCCGCGCCACCAGATGCAGGCAGGCATCAATCCCGGCAGCGCTGCCAGCGGAAGTAATCAACTGACCAGAGTCGACGTACAGCACATCGGGATCGACCGCGATGGCCGGAAAGCGCTGCGCCAGTTCCGTGGTGTAGCGCCAGTGCGTCGTCGCGCCATGGCCGTCGAGCAAACCGCTGGCCGCCAGCACGAACACCCCGGAGCAAATCGACAACAGCCGCGCCCCTCGGGCGTGGGCCTGACGCAGTGCGTCGATCAGTGCCGGCGGCACCGTGGCGTTCCGGTCGCGCCAGCCGGGGATGATGATCGTGCGGGCTTCGTCCAGCAGTTCCAGACCGCCATCGGCCAACACCTGAATCCCGCCCATGGCGCGCATCGGGCCTGGATCGACCGCCGCAATCGCGTGTTGGTACCACGGAAACTCGAACTCGGGACGCGCCAGGCCGAAGATCTCCACGGCAATGCCGAACTCGAACGTGCAGAGGCCGTCGTAGGCCAGAATCGCAACCAGACCTGGTGATGTCGGCATTTGGCGGAAAATTCCCGATGAGTGTCTTGTGCGCCACTGTAGCGATTCGCGGTGGCTGGATAAAGTCTGTTCATTCCCAACGAGACACAGGAGCAACCCCTTATGCCTAGCCTGGTTCGCGACATTCCCGCCGCCCCTTCGGCCATCGCCCTGATGCATTTCAGCAACCGTCTGACCTTCGAAACCGATTGTTCCGACGTCTACAGCAGCCAAGAGGCCGCCGAGGTCGACTTCGTGCTGGTCGATGTGCGCGGGCCGCTGGCCTTTGAGCGCGGCCATGTGCCCGGGGCCATCAATATTCCGACGCGATTGCTCACGGCTGAAGGGTTGGCGAATTACCCGAAAACCACGCTGTTCGTGGTCTATTGCGCCGGCCCGCACTGCAACGGCGCGAACAAGGCGGCGGTAAAACTGGCGGCGCTGGGTTACCCGGTCAAAGAGATGATCGGTGGCGTGACCGGGTGGCTGGACGAAGGATTCCAACTGAGCGTGGCGCAACCCGCCCGCAGCGCATTCCCCTGCGAATGCTGAACCTTGTAGGAGCTGCCGCAGGCTGCGATCTTTTGATCCGGGTCGTTAAAAAAGATCAACAGATCGCAGCCTGCGGCAGCTCCTACAGGGGATTGGTGTTTTTCCTACAGCCTTTGATGTTGCTGAATTGTCTCGCCGGTTTTCTGCAAGTATTTGTCGCATCAACACAATTTACCCTGTGCGCGCCGCCATAGACTGCCGGCCACTTCAGTATTTGCCGCCAAATGGCCATGACTGAACGCTGAATCGAAAGCTGCCAATAAAAGCCTCCGCACACAGGAGTAATAAATGAAGAAGCTAGTGATGTTCGGTGCCCTGGCACTGTCGATGTTGTCCCTGACCGCTGTGGCCGAAGACGCCAAGCCGATCCGCATCGGTATCGAAGCCGGTTACCCGCCATTCTCGATGAAAACCCCTGACGGCAAACTCGCCGGTTTCGATGTGGACATCGGCGATGCGCTGTGCGAGCAGATGAAAGTCAAATGTACCTGGGTCGAGCAAGAATTCGATGGCCTGATCCCGGCACTGAAAGTGAAGAAAATCGACGCGATTCTGTCCTCGATGACCATCACTGACGACCGTAAGAAAAACGTCGATTTCACCATCAAGTACTACCACACCCCGGCCCGCTTCGTGATGAAGGCAGGCTCGAACATCACCGACCCGCTGACTCAGCTCAAAGGCAAGAAAGTCGGCGTGCTGCGTGCCAGTACCCACGACCGTTTCGCCACCGAAGTATTGGTTCCAGCCGGGATCGACCTGGTGCGTTACGGTTCGCAGCAGGAGGCCAACCTTGACATGACTTCGGGTCGTCTTGACGCGATGCTGGCCGACTCGGTCAACCTCAGCGACGGTTTCCTGAAAACCGACGCCGGCAAAGGCTTCGAATTCGTTGGCCCGACCTACGAAGACGCCAAGTACTTCGGCGGCGGCGCCGGCATTGCTGTGCGCAAGGGCGATACCGCGCTGGCCGAGCAATTCAACAAGGCAATCAGCGAAATCCGTGCCAATGGCAAGTACAAGCAAGTGCAGGACAAGTACTTCGACTTTGACGTTTACGGCCATTAATACGCCGTAGGAAAAAAGTGGCCCCGTTTACGCGGTGGCCACTTTTTTTGCGTTTTAATTGTGACCAGACCCTGTAGGAGTGAGCCTGCTCGCGATAGCGGTATGTCAGGTGCCATCGGTGCTGAATGTAAAACCGCTATCGCGAGCAGGCTCACTCCTACAGGGGATCTGTGTGATCCAGCTATTGAGGAGTTTTCCCATGCAACGCATCGATCATGTCCTGCCCTGGAGCCACTTGGGCAGCGAGCGCTCCCTCAGCGTGTTTCGTTATGGCGCCGGCGCGCGCAAGGTGTACATCCAGGCCAGCCTGCACGCCGATGAATTGCCGGGCATGCGCACCGCGTGGGAACTCAAGCAGCGCCTCAATGAACTTGAGCAGCAAGGGCGTTTGCACGGCGTGATCGAGCTGGTGCCGGTGGCCAACCCGATTGGTCTCGATCAGCATCTGCAGGGCGCGCACATGGGGCGCTTCGAGCTGGGCAGTGGCAAGAATTTCAATCGCGCATTCGTCGAACTCAGCACCCCGGTGGCGGCGTTGGTCGGTGAGCGCCTGGGCGCGGATGCCGCCGCCAACATCGCGCTGATCCGCCAAACGATGCTCCAGGTTTTCGATGACTTGCCAGCCCCGGCCTCGCAACTGGAGGCGCTGCATCGTCTGCTGCTGCGTCATGCCTGCGACGCCGACATCACCCTCGACCTGCACTGCGATTTTGACGCTGCGATTCACTTGTATGCGTTGCCGCAACACTGGCCACAATGGCAATCGCTGGCCGCACGCCTGAAGGCCGGTGTGGCGCTGTTGTGTGAAGACTCCGGCGGCAGCTCGTTTGATGAATCCTGTTCTTCGCCATGGCTGCGTCTGGCGCGCACCTTTCCTGACGCGGCAATTCCCCCGGCGAACCTGGCAACCACGCTGGAGCTGGGCAGCATGGGCGATACCCGGGTCGATCAGGCGCAGGCCAATTGCGAGGCGATTCTGGGCTTCCTCGCCGAGCAGGGCTTCATCGACGGCGAATGGCCGGCGGCACCGGCCGACTGCTGCGAGGGCTTGCCGTTCGAGGGCACCGAATACCTGTTCGCCCCGCATCATGGTGTGGTGAGTTTCCTGCGCAATGCCGGCGAGTGGGTGGAGAAGGGCGATGCGCTGTTCGAAGTGGTTGATCCGTTGCAGGATCGCGTAAGCACCGTGCGCGCCGGCACCAGCGGCGTGTTGTTTGCGATTGATCGTGGGCGCTACACCGAGCCGGGGATCTGGCAGGCGAAAGTGGCGGGGCGGGTACCGATTCGCAGCGGCAAGCTGACCAACGATTGAAGGTTTACGCTGAATCCGCTGGCCTCATCGCTGGCAAGCCAGCTCCCACAGTGAATGAAGGTGTTCACACAAATCCTGTGGGAGCTGGCTTGCCAGCGATGTCGGCATCGAAAGCACCGCCGCATATGGATCTTTGCCGGGGAATGTTAGGCTCCCCCGCGAACCCGACACTCTGTGAAGGAAGGCTCTATGTTGAAGGCGTTTGCTCTGTTGACCCTGTTGGCGTCCACCGCCGTTCATGCGCAAACCACGCTGCAAAACGATCTGCCGCTCAAGTACATCGAGCAAGTTCACGCGGACGCCGATCCGCGCCCGCTGGTGATTTTCCTGCACGGTTACGGCAGCAACGAAGCCGACCTGATCGGCATGAAATTCCAGCTGCCGGCGCAATACAACTACCTGTCGGTGCAGGCGCCGCTGGCGTTGGGCGAAGGACGTTATCAGTGGTTTCGCAAGAAGGGCGAAGGGGCCTACAACGGCGAGACCGATGATCTGAAGGTCAGCGCGCAGAAACTGCGTGTGTTTGTCGCGCAGGCGGCGAAGAAATATCACACCAGCCCGGACAAGGTGTACCTGATCGGTTTCAGTCAGGGCGCGATGATGACGTACGAGGTAGGGCTGCGACCGCCAGTGGCGGTGGGTGGCATCGCGGCGTTGAGCGGACGTTTGTTGCCGGTGTTGAAAGCCGAGCTCAAGACCGAGCAACAACCGCTGCCGCTGAGCATCTTCATCGGTCACGGCACCGCCGATGATCGTGTGCCGTACCACGACGGCACCGAAGCCAATGCGCAGTTGCAGAAGCTGGATTACACACCGCAATTTCACGCTTATCCCGGCGTCGGCCACAGCATCAGTGCGGCCGAACTGCGGGATTTGAACGGTTGGTTGCAGCAGCTCAATCCTTGAGGATGGTTTTCACCAGCTTATCGTGGCCGGCCTTGTCGCTGGCCCGGGAAATCACCTGAACCAAGGCCATGTGCGTGCCGGAGCCGGCCATCAACGTGGTGTTGAGGGTCTGGCCGCCACCTTGGGTAGCGGTGCTGTCGACTTGGCGCAGGCCGAGGCCGCTGCTTTTCTGCGTCAGACTTTTCTCGGTGAGTTTGTTGAAGTCCGGCAGCGCCTTACGTTGGGCGTCGATGAAGTCCGACACGGTGCCGTCGAGGAACGCACTGTCGTTGTCCTTGACGTTGTTGCCTTCGGGAATCACGTTCTCGGCGGCGATGACCACGGTTTTGGTGGTCTGGTTGGTGTACATCGTGCCTTTGGCGCCAGTCGGGCCGGCCGGCAGCGGGTCGGCGACGAAGCCCTTGGGCAGGACGAAGGTGAACTTGCCATCGAGCATCGAGACCTTCTCGCTGCCCGTGTCCTTGGCCTTGGCCGCCTGAGCACTGATGGCGCCGAGGCCGGCGACTGCCGCGAGTAAAAGGACAACGGCTTTTTTGCTCAACAGTGACATTCGAATCTCCAGGGGATGGTCGCGCTTGGGCGGGCGATCATCCCATGCAGAGGACTGGCACTCCAGCCCGGCTCGTCTGAACATGGTTTTGAGTTGGCGACTTACCTGTGGCGAGGGGATTTATCCCCGCTGGCGTGCGCAGCGCGCCCATCGTTTTTACGACTGCTGAGCAGCCGAGCGGGGATAAATCCCCTCGCCACAGGGGACGGTTTCAACTTTGAGGTTGGGGCGTTTTAGAGGAAGGAGGTTTTGCCAGCAGCTTGCGGGTAACGCCAAGCATCGCCACCGATACCGCGACACCCACCGCAAACCCACTCAGCCCCATGCTCGGCAACGTCAGCGCCGACACCAGGCAAAACGCCGAAAACGAATACATCCCCGTCGCCGTCGCGCGCAGCAATGCTGCGGTAAACGCCGGGCCGCGTGTCTGCTGGGAAAATACCGCCATCACACTGCCGAGCACCGGGAACACCGCGAGCAAACCGCTCCAGCGTTCGCCGACGGTGCTGGCGAGCATCGTCACCAGCAACGTCAAAGCCGCTCCTGCAATCATCCGCCAGATCAGTTTGTCCGACTTCGGTGCCGTACCATTCAGCACCGGTTGCACATCCGGAAACAGATACGGCGAGGCGAGCAGGGCAACCGCCGCCGCCACCACCGAAAACGGCAGCGACGGTGGAATCAGCGACAGCACCAGCGCCAACACAGCCCAGACCGTCATCGATATCGCCAGCGCCCACGGCCAGTTCGCCCGTTGTGCGACCTGCGCATAGGTGATGCAGAAGGCAATCATCGCGAACATCGCCGACAACGCCGCCACTGCTGAATGCGCGGCAAACTGCGGCCCCTGTTCGATGGCGAGGAAAAACAGAATCGGCCCGACCACCACCGGCAACCCCGACAGCCACCCGGCCACACTCGGCCCCCAACGCTTGCCCGCCAAAGAAATCAGCAAGAGAAATCCGGGAATCAGCAGCAGTTTGAGGATCAGCACGCAGGTGGCTCCGTCGAGTGAGAGGCGCTCACGTTAGCATCGTCGATCGTGGATTGCTGCATCGTTGTACAAAAATTGTATACAAAGTGCTCGGGCGGATAGCCGACTATGCTCTGATTATCAGGGCTTGCCGGAGTCGATGCCGCGATGAACAGAACACCGAAGGTGTTGCGGGGATGCTGCGGCATAGGCTTGTGGGCCCTGTTGTTGACGCCGACCTGGGCCAATTGGCAGGACGCCGTGCCCGGCGCGCAAATCATCGGCACCGGCGATTTCAGCGTATTCGGTTTCGATGTCTACAATGCCCGGCTTTGGAGTGCGGCGCGGCCATTGGCGGAGGGGCAGCCCTTTGCGCTGGAACTGATCTACCGCCGCAACATTTCTCGCGATGATCTGGTCAAGGCCAGCCTTGATGAAATCAAGCGCCTGGCCGGCCCTCGCGTCAGCCCGGCGCAACTGGCCGGTTGGCAGATTCAGATGCAGCAATCCTTCGTCGACGTGCAGGCCGGTACGCGCATCACCGGCGTCTATCTGCCGGGGCAGGGCGCACGGTTTTTCGTCGGGCAGCAATTGCAGCATGAAATCGATGATCCACAGTTCGCCAGGGCGTTTTTCGACATCTGGCTGGATCCGCGCACCCGTAGCCCCGAATTGCGCGAGCAATTGTTGGGCGCGAGCCGATAAGATCAAAAGATCGCAGCCTGCGGCAACTCCTACAGGTGCGATCTTTTGATCTTCAACGTAACCGCTGAAACGTCTAAGCTGCGTCTTTCCGACTTGTTTCTGGATGTGTGCGTGAAATTCAGTTTGCCCAAAATCGCCACCGCGCCGTTTTGCCCACCGGAAGTGGCCGGCAGTGTCGCGGTCGACCCCAACGCCCCCTTCTTCAAACGTGTGCTGCGTTTCGCCGGCCCCGGTTTGCTGGTGTCGATCGGCTACATGGATCCGGGTAACTGGGCGACTGCGATCGAGGCCGGTTCGCGGTTTGGCTACAGCCTGTTGTTCGTGGTGTTGCTGGCGAGTCTGGCGGGCATGGTTGTGCAATGTTTGTGTTCGCGGCTGGGCATCGCCACCGGCCGCGATCTGGCGCAACTGTCGCGCGAACGCTACAGCACGCCGACCGCACGCTTGCAGTGGGTGTTGGCGGAAATCTCGATAATCGCCACCGACCTCGCCGAAGTACTTGGCTGTGCGTTGGCGTTTCACCTGTTGCTCGGTTGTTCGCTGACCTTCGGCATTGCCCTGACTGCATTCGACACGCTGCTGGTGCTGGCTCTGCAGAACCGTGGATTCCGCCGACTGGAAGCGATCATGTTGGTACTGGTCGCGACTATCGGCGTGTGTTTCTTCGTTGAACTGGTGCTGATCAAACCGTACTGGCCAGACGTCTTCCAAGGTTTCAAACCTTCGCTGTCGGCGATCAGCGACGCCGCGCCGTTGTACTTGGCAATCGGCATTCTCGGTGCGACGGTGATGCCGCATAACCTCTACCTGCACACTTCGATCGTGCAGACCCGGATGATCGGCAAGGATCTGGCAAGCAAACAGGACGCAGTGAAACTGGCGCGCATCGACACCATCGGCTCGCTGGCGCTGGCGTTGCTGGTCAACGCGGCGATTCTGATTCTCGCGGCAGCGGCGTTTCACCAGTCGGGGCATACCGACGTGGTCGATATTCAGGACGCCTATCACTTGCTCGATCCGCTGGTCGGTGGCGCGCTGGCCAGCGTGTTATTCGGCGTGGCGTTGCTGGCGTCGGGGCAGAGTTCGACCTTCACCGGCACCATCGCCGGGCAGGTGATCATGGAGGGTTATCTCAATCTGCGGATTCCGTGCTGGCAGCGCCGTTTGATTACGCGCGGGCTGGCGCTGATTCCGGCGTTTATCGGCGTGTGGTTGATGGGCGATAACGCGGTGGGCAAGTTGCTGGTGATGAGCCAGGTGGTGTTGAGTCTGCAACTGCCGTTTGCGCTGTATCCGCTGATTCGCATGACCAATGACAAACAACTGATGGGGCCGTTTGTGAATCGGCTGCCGACGCGGGTGCTGGCGTGGGGATTGTTTGTGGTGATCAGTGGGGCGAATGCCTGGTTGATCCTGCAGTTGGCTGGCTGAGGTTTTGTGGTGCCAGGGCTGGCCCTATCGCTGGCAAGCCAGCTCCCACAGGGGTAGTGGGTGTACACAATATTTGTAATCACCATCAATCACTGTGGGAGCTGGCTTGCCAGCGATGTGGCCTTAAAGCACAACACAAAGTCCAGACAAAAAAAGACCCGGTGCAACGCAAGCTGCACCGGGTTTTTTGTTGCCGGCAACCAGCGGATGTCGTGGATCCGCCGCCCGCCGTTGAACTCTTGCTTACGCGCGCTCCAGCGCCAGCGCTACACCCTGGCCGCCGCCAATGCACAGGGTCGCCAGACCCTTTTTCGCATCACGCTTGATCATTTCATGCAGCAGCGTCACCAGCACGCGGCAGCCCGATGCACCGATCGGGTGGCCCAGCGCGATGGCACCGCCGTTGACGTTGACCTTGCTCAGATCCCATTGCAGATCCTTGGCCACCGCCAGCGATTGTGCGGCGAACGCTTCGTTGGCCTCGATCAGGTCGAGTTGCTCGATGTTCCAGCCCGCCTTGTCCAGGCAGCGGCGGGTTGCCGACACCGGGCCGATGCCCATGATTGCCGGGTCAACGCCCGCGTTGGCATAAGCAGCGATTTTCGCCAGCACTGGCAAACCCAAGGCTTTGGCTTTTTCTGCGCTCATCAGGATGACTGCGGCGGCGCCGTCGTTCAGCGACGAAGCATTGCCAGCGGTGACGCTGCCGTCCTTCTTGAACGCTGCACGCAGTTTCCCCAGCGATTCAGTGGTGGTGTCGCCGCGTGGCTGCTCGTCGACCTTGAATGCAACAGGATCGCCTTTGCGCTGCGGGATCAGGATCGGGGTGATTTCATCGACAAAGCGGCCGGCCTCGATGGCCGCGGCGGCTTTCTGTTGCGACGCAGCAGCGAAGGCGTCCTGTTGCTCACGGCTGATATCGTATTTGTCGACCAGATTTTCCGCGGTGATGCCCATGTGGTAATCGTTGAACGCATCCCACAGACCATCGCTGATCATGGTGTCGACGATTTGCGCGTGGCCCATGCGCAGACCGGTGCGTGCGCCCGGCATCACATAATTGGCCAAGCTCATGTTTTCCTGGCCGCCGGCGATGATCACATCAGCGTCGCCGCAACGGATTGCCTGCGCACCCAGGTGCAGCGCCTTGAGGCCAGAGCCACAGACTTTGTTCAGGGTCAGCGCCGGTACCGCATGCGGCAGGCCGGCCTTGATCGCCGACTGACGCGCCGGGTTTTGACCTGCGCCGGCGGTCAACACCTGGCCCATGATTACTTCATCAACCTGCGCACCGTCCAAACCGGTTTGTTCGAGCAACTGGCGGATCACCGCCGCGCCCAGATCCACCGCAGAAACGCTGGCCAGGGCACCCTGGAAACTGCCGATCGCGGTACGCGTGGCGGCAACAATGACGACGTCTTGCATTTTCGAATTCCTCACTCGGCAGCGAACTGCATTTCCGGTACGTGATCCGGGACGATCAGTTTACCAGCGGTTTTGGCGACGATTTCCTCGACGCTGACGCCAGGTGCACGTTCCTTGAGGACAAAAGCGCCATTTTCGATTTCCAGGTAGGCGAGGTCGGTCAGCACACGCTTGATGCAACCCGCGCCAGTCAGCGGCAGGCTGCATTTGGACAGCAGCTTGGACTCACCATCTTTCGATGCGTGGGTCATTATCACGATGATGTTGTCGGCGCCCGCCACCAGATCCATCGCGCCGCCCATGCCCTTGACCAGTTTGCCGGGGATCATCCACGAAGCGATGTTGCCTTCAACGTCGACTTCGAACGCGCCAAGCACGGTCAGGTCGACGTGGCCACCGCGGATCATCGCGAAGGATTCGGCGGAGTTGAAAATCGACGCGCCGATGCGTGCGGTCACGGTCTGTTTGCCGGCGTTGATCATGTCGGCATCGATGGTTTCTTCAGTCGGGAACGGGCCCATGCCGAGCAGGCCGTTTTCCGATTGCAGCATGACTTCCATGCCTTCAGGAATGTAGTTGGCGACCAGGGTCGGAATGCCGATGCCGAGGTTCACGTAGAAGCCGTCCTGCATTTCGCGGGCGACGCGCTGAGCCATTTGTTCGCGGGAAAGTGCCATGTCTTTATTCTCCGTCAGCCTGAATTATTTGCGGATGGTGCGCTGTTCGATGCGTTTTTCGAACGTGCCGCAAATGACCCGATCGACGTAGATGCCCGGGGTGTGAATCTGCGTCGGATCCAGCTCGCCGGGTTCGACGATTTCTTCGACTTCGACCACGGTGATCTTGCCGGCGGTGGCGGCCAGCGGGTTGAAGTTCTGCGCGGTGTGACGGTAAACGACGTTACCGAAATGGTCGGCTTTCCAGCCTTTGACGATGGCGAAGTCGCCGGTGATGGATTCTTCCATCAGGTACTTGCGACCCTTGAACTCACGCACTTCCTTGCCTTCGGCGACGGGAGTGCCGACGCCGGTGGCGGTGAAGAAGGCCGGAATGCCGGCGCCGCCCGCGCGCATTTTTTCAGCGAGGGTGCCTTGCGGGGTCAGGATGACTTCGATGTCGCCTTTGAGCAGTTGCTCTTCGAACAGCTTGTTTTCGCCGACGTAGGAGGCGATCACTTTGCTGATCTGGCGATCGGTGAGCAGCACGCCAAGGCCAAAGCCGTCGACGCCGCAGTTGTTGGAGACGACGGTGAGGTCGCGGGTGCCTTTGCGCTTGATCTCGGCGATCAGGTTTTCCGGAATGCCGCACAGACCAAAGCCGCCGGCGATGACGGTCATGCCGTCCTCAAGCCCGGCCAAGGCTTCCTCGTAGGAACTCACGCGCTTGTCGAAACCTGCCATATGCACCTCTTTTATTATTTGCGGGCGGCTGGCTAGCCGAATGGTTGGAGTGTCGCGCTGGGGGATATATTTGTTAAGTTGATTTTTAAGGTTGATTGATTGATAAAGCTCAACAATCACCGAAATCGCCGATTACCTGTGGCTGATCGTTCCCACGCTCCGCGTGGGAACGCCTCCATGGACGCTCCGCGTCCAGTGACGCAGAGCGTCACGGGCTGCGTTACCACGCGGAGCGTGGGAACGATCATGCATCGAGAATTCTGAGGCTTGAGTATGACCATCAAACAGATCCGCGCTTTCCTCGCCGTCGCGCAAAGCCTGAGCTTCGCCGTGGCCTGCGAGCGCCTGCACCTGTCGCAATCGGCGCTCAGCCTGACCATCAAGGCGTTGGAAGAGGGCCTGGGCGGGCGCTTGTTCAGCCGTAACACGCGCAACGTCGCATTGACCCCGGAAGGCGAATCACTACTACCACTGGCCCGCCGCCTGATCGCCGACTGGGACAACGCCGAAGATGAAATGCGCCAGCGCTTCAGCCTGCAACGCGGGCGTGTGACGCTGGCCGCGATGCCGTCGTTTGCCGGCAATCTGCTGCCGCCGATCCTCAAGACTTTTCGTGCGCGCTATCCGAACGTCAACGTCACGGTCAACGATGTGATCAACGAGCAGGTGCTGGAAATGGTCCGCGATCGCCAGGTTGAACTGGGCGTGGCCTTCGAGCCGATGCAGAACACCTCGATGACCTTTACGCCGCTGTACATGGATCGCTTCGTCGCAGTGGTGCCGAAGGATTCGCTTTTGGCCGCCCGCAACGAGATCGACTGGCAGACGTTGTTGCTGGAACCCTTTATCACCTTGCAACGACCCTCCACCGTGCGGGTGATGCTGGAGGAGCACTTGCAGGCGCGGGGCATGAAGTTGCCGGTGGAGTTTGAAAGCCACCAACTGGCAACGGTCGGGCGCATGGTCGCCAGTGGGTTGGGAGTGAGCGCAGTGCCGGCGTTGTGCGCCGAGCAGATGCAAGAACTCGGCGCGCATTGCCTGACACTGATGGATTCGGTCGAGCGGGCCATCGGCGTGCTGACCGAGCCGGGCAATGAACTGTCGGCGGCGGCGCAGGCACTGTTCGATATTCTTCAGCAGGAAAACTACGCCTGAAACACACACCACCGTGTAGGAGCTGCCGAAGGCTGCGATCTTTTGATGTTGGTTTTAAAGATCAAAAGATCGCAGCCTTCGGCAGCTCCTACAGGGGACGGTGTCAGGGATGTGTCAGCAGGGGCAGGAGCTGTTCGCAGGAGGCTTCGATTTTCAGGTCGAGCAAATCGTCTGCGCGGGTCTTGCCCAGATTGATCGCAATCAACGGTTTACCGCGATCGGCAATCACCCGGCACAGGCGAAACGCCGAGTACGCCATCAACGATGAGCCAACCACCAGAAGGCCTGCCGCATTCTCTGCCGCAGCCATGGCCCGCGCCGCTGTCTGCGCCGCCACATTTTCGCCAAAAAACACCACATCCGGTTTCAGCCGCTCACCCGCGCAGTGCGGGCAGCGCGGGGTCTGAAAGCGTGCTTCGAAGGCCGGATCGAGCAAGGTATCGCCGTCCGGCGCCTGCACCGCATCGACGCCGGCCAGGTACGGGTTCTGCGCCTCCATCAACTGCTGGATCGCATCGCGCTCGCTGCGCTGGGCGCAATCCAGGCACAGCACCCAGTGCAGGCTGCCGTGCAATTCAATCACGTCATGGCTGCCGGCCTGATCGTGCAGGGTATCGACGTTCTGCGTGATCAGGCCGCTGATCTGGCCTTGGCGCTGCATCGTGGCCAATGCCTCGTGGGCGACGTTCGGCTGGGCCTGGCGTACACGCGGCCAGCCGAGCATGGCCCGCGCCCAATAGCGGCGGCGTGATTCGGGGGCGGCGAGGAATTCCTGATACATCATGGGTTGCCGGCCCCGGCGTACGCCCTCGCTGTCGCGATAATCCGGAATGCCGGAGGGCGTGCTGATGCCGGCCCCGGTCAGTACCAGGAAGTCGCCGTCGGCCATCGCCTGTTGCAGCGTGTCGAGGTGTTCTTGGGTCGGGCTGTCGAACATGCTCAGCACTCCGAAGTGGACAGTGCCAGCAGGTTAGCACCAACCTCTGTGGTGGGGCGGATTGTGGCGAGGGAGCTTGCTCCTGCGGGATCGCCAAGCGACCCCGGGATCGGTTAATGATGTGTGTCAGGCACGGCGAGTTACGGGTTTTGCGACGACTTTGTCGCCGATCGGGGATAAATCCCCTCGCCACAAGGGTTGTCGTCACGCCTTTATTTACGCGCCTCGAGGATCAGGTTGAAGGGTGTTTGGGTGGCCCGGCGGAAGTGTTTGAATCCGGCTTCAGTGAAAACTTTGCGCAGGCGCATTTCCCCAGCCTGCGCGCCGAGTCCGAGACCGACTTCCTGGGACAACGAGTTTGGCGTGCAGATGAACGTCGACGCCGCATAGAACAATCGGCCGACCGGATTGATGTTGTCGTCCAGCGTGTCGTTGGCGAACGGTTCGACGAGCAGCACCGTGCCGTCGTCTTTCAGCGAATCGTAGGCATGCCGCGCAGCACCGACCGGGTCGCCCATGTCGTGCAGGCAGTCGAAGTAGCAGATCAGGTCATAGTCATCGCCCGGATAGCTTTTGGCTGTGCCCTGGAAGAATTTCGCCCGACTGCTGACGCCGCCTTCTTCCGCACGTTGGGTCGCCACGGTGATCGACGGCGCGTGGTAGTCGAAACCGACGAAACGCGAGTTGGGAAACGCTTGGGCCATGATCACCGTCGAGGCGCCATGACCGCAGCCGACATCAGCGACTTTGGCGCCGGCCTCTAGTTTGGCGACAACGCCGTCCAGCGCCGGCAACCATTCGGCGATCAGGTGGCCTTTGTAGCCGGGGCGAAAGAACCGTTCGGTGCCGGTGAACATGCACGGATGGTGATCGCCCCAGGGCAGGGCGCCGTTGCCGCGCATGGCTTTGACCAGTTTGTCCTTGTCATGGAAAAACGACGCCACCACGCCGAGCCCGCCGGCGACATACACCGGCGAATCCTCCACGGCCAGCGCCAGCGCCTGTTCTTCCGGCAGGCGAAACTGGCCGTCGTGGTGTTCCATGTAGCCGGACGCCGCATGGGCGCTGAGCCATTCACGCACCAGGCGTGGGTTGCAGGTGGTTTTTGCAGCGAGGGCTTCGGGGCTGATCGGTTGGCTGTCGGCCATCGCCCGGTACAGCCCGAGTTCTTCGCCGACGATGACATTGGCCAGCATCGCCGCGCCGCCCATGTCATTGACCAGTTTGCCCATGAAGTCGTTGAGTCGGGCCTCGTCCATCGTGTGTGCTCCTGAAACAGGATCACAGTCCGGCGGCGTTGAGGGTCGAGGCATGCGCCACCGGGCGGTGGTCGGGGATACGGGCAGGACGTACGCTGCGCCCTGCGGCCCCCTCGACTGGGTCATGAATGAGTCTAGCCCGACTGCGCCCCGTCACAACCCTCCTTGTAGGAGCTGCGGCACGCTGCGATCTTTTGATCTTCAAACCAAGATCAAAAGATCGCAGCGTGC
>NZ_RWIL01000085.1:0-12271 GCF_009764635.1 Pseudomonas sp. PB103
AGCCTTCGGCAGCTCCTACATTGACCGGATCATGTAGGAGCTGCCGAAGGCTGCGATCTTTTCAGTGGCTCAATATTTGTCGAGTGTGCGCAGTTTCTGCGGCAACCCCCATAGCAGCAACGCCGCCGCGATCAATGCCGCGACACCGATGACATACAGCGCCGGCGTGGTGCTGCCGGTGAGGTCCCTGATGCGCCCGACCATGACCGGGCTGACGATCCCGCCGAACTGACCCAGGGTGTTAATCACCGCAATCCCGCCGGCGGCACCTGCGCCAGCACCGGCCAGCAACTTCGGTGGCAAGGTCCAGAAGCTCGGGATCGCAGCGATGATGCCCGCACCGAGCAAGCCGAGGGCGACAATCAGGAACGTGGTGTGGTCAGCAAAAATCCCCGCACTGAAGAAGCCGATTGCGCCGACCACCACCAGCCCCGCGACAAACTTGCGCCGCTCACCGGTGGCGTCCGATAACCGCCCGATGACGACCATGGTGATCGCGCCGCAGATGTATGGGATGGCCGTCAGCAGCCCGATCATCACCGGGCTCTCGGTGCCGGCGCTGCGGATCAATTGTGGCGCCCAGAAATTCAGGCCGTAGGAGGCGACCTGAATCAGAAAGTAGATCAGACCCAAGGTCAGGAAACCCGGAATCCTCAGCGCCGCCAGCAACGAGCCGCCGCTCTTGTGCGGTTCGTGATGGGCGATACGGCTGGAGAGCAGTTTTTTCTCCTCGGCGGTCAACCAATGCGCGTCTTCGATGCGGTCCTTGAGCAGCATCAACACCAGGAAACCGAGGCCGACACATGGCACGCCGCCGAGCAGAAACAACCAGTGCCAGCCGCGCATTTGCAGCACGCCGTCGAGGTGTTCCAGCACCAGGCCGGAGAACGGCGCACCGACCAGACCGGCAAACGCCGAGGCCAGAAACAGCATTGAGGTGATGCGTCCACGGAAGTGCTGCGGGAACCACAGCGTCAGGTAATACAGCACGCCCGGGGCAAACCCGGCCTCCATCGCGCCGATCAGAAAACGCAGCGCGTAGAACTGCCATTCACTGGTGACGAAGACCATCAGTGCCGTCGCCACGCCCCACGACATCATGATCCGGGCGATCCAGCGGCGCGCGCCGACCTTGTACAACATCATGTTGCTGGGCACTTCGAACAACACATAACCGACCACGAACAGCCCGGCGCCGAGACCGTACGCGGTGTCGCTCAGGCTCAGGTCGGCTTGCAGCTGGAATTTGGCGAAGCTGATGTTGATGCGGTCGAAAAAGGCGAACAGGTAACAGACCATGATCAGCGGCATCAGGCGCCAGGCGACTTTGCTGACCAGGGCTTTTTCGGCATCGTGATCGACGGACGAGCTTGCGCCCGCCTCCATTACATTGAGGCTCATAGCTTTTCTCCAGGCGGACTGCCGGTGGGCGTCCGATTGTTTTTGTTGTCTGGTTTGGTTTTTAACTGTAGGAGTGAGCCTGCTCGCGATGGCGATGGGTCAGTCGACATCCGTGCTGGATGACAGACCGCAATCGCGAGCAGGCTCACTCCTACAGGGGAATGGCGGTGTTCAGGTGGGAATGGGGTGCAGGTCGCGATTGCGCCCGGCCTTGGCCAATTGGCCGGGGACTTCGTGGCCAAGCAACGCTGGCAGACCGCGCGAGAGTTGCAACAACAGCGGCAAATCAATGCCGGTGTGAATACCGATCTCATCGCACAGATTCACCAGATCTTCCGTGCAGATATTGCCCGACGCCCCCGGCGCAAACGGGCAACCACCGAGGCCGCCAAGCGCCGCGTCGAAACGCCGGGCACCGGCCTCGTACGCTGCCAGCACATTGCACAAACCCAGGCCACGAGTGTTGTGAAAGTGCAGGGTCAGGTCGGCCGCTGAAACCCGCTGCAACACCCGTCGCACTAACCGATCGACTTGACGTGGATTGGCCATGCCGGTGGTGTCGGCGAGGGTGATGCCCTGAATGCCGAGTTCCTGATAGGCGTCGAGGATTTGCAGCACGCGATCCTCGGCGATCTGGCCCTCGAACGGGCAACCGAACGTCGTCGCAATGCTGCCATTGAGGCGCACGCCCGAGCCGCTGGCGAACGCGACAATGTCGCCGAACGCCGCCAGTGAATCTTCGCAACGCATGCGCATGTTGGCGAGGTTGTGGGTCTGGCTGGCAGACATCACCAGGTTGAGTTCATCGGCCCTCGCCTCCAGTGCGCGCTGTGCGCCTTTGAGATTGGGGATCAGCGCCACGTAAATCAGTCCCGGCTGGCGTTCAATGCCTTTGAACACCTGCTCGCCGTCACGCAGCGCCGGAATGGCTTTGGGCGAGACGAACGAACCGGCCTCGATGCGGCTGAAACCGGCCAGCGACAGCTGATCGATCAGCGCGATCTTGTCAGCGGTTTCCACCCAGGTCGGCTCGATCTGCAAGCCGTCGCGAGGCGAAACTTCCTGGACGATCAACGTTTGCGAATAGTCCGTGATCATTGCACCACCCCTTGGCTTTTCAGGCGTTCGATGTCGCGTTCAGTCAGGCCGAGGCCGGCGAGAATGCCATCGGTGTGCTGGCCGAGGGTCGGCCCCGACCAGTTCACGCCGCCGGGGGTTTCCGACAGTTTCGGGACGATGCCGGGCATCTTCACCGTTGCACCGCCCGGCAGTTCGGCGTTGAGCAACATCTCCCGCGCCTGATAGTGCGGATCGGCAACAATGTCGGCGACCGAGTAGATGCGTCCAGCCGGCACTTCGGCGGCTTCGAGGGCGGCAAGTACGTCGTTGATCGGCAGGCTGCTGGTCCAGTGGGTGATGGCCGCATCGAGCATTCCGCTCTTGGCTGCGCGACCGTCGTTGTGAGCGAACTCCTCGGCGTCGGCCAGATCGCTGCGGCCAATGGTCTGCATCAGCCGCTTGTAGATCGGGTCGCTGTTGCCGGCGATCACCACATAGGCGCCGTCAGCCGTCAGATAGGTATTGGAGGGGGCAATGCCCGGCAACGCGCCGCCACTGCGTTCGCGGACATGGCCGAGCATGTCGTATTCCGGCACCAGACTTTCCATGACGTTGAACACGCTTTCGGCCAGTGACACATCGACCACCTGACCGCCGCCCTGCCCGGTCTTGACCCGCAGCAGCGACATCAGCGCGCCGATCACCGCGTGCAGCGAGGCCAGTGAGTCGCCGAGGCTGACGCCCACTCGCGCCGGCGGCGAACCGGGGGTGCCAGTGGTGTAGCGAATGCCGCCCATCGCCTCGCCGATCGCACCGAAACCCGGGCGGTCGCGGTACGGTCCGGTCTGGCCGTAGCCGGAAATGCGCACCAGGGTGAGGTTGGGATTGAGTGCGTGGAGCACGTCCCAGCCGAGGCCGAGTTTCTCCAGGGCGCCGGGGCGCAGGTTCTCGATGATCACGTCGGCGTCGCGGGCCAGTTGCTTGACCAGTTCGATGCCTTCAGCGGATTTGAGATTGAGCGCCAGCGACTTCTTGTTACGCGATTGCAGGTACCACCACAGTGAGGTGCCTTCGTGCAGTTTGCGCCATTTGCGCAGCGGGTCGCCCTGACCCATGGCTTCGATCTTGATCACCTCGGCGCCGAACTCGGCGAGCATGCGCGCGGCAAACGGCGCGGCGATCAGGGTGCCGATTTCGATCACTTTGATCGCACACAGGGGGGCAGTCATCGCGGGGTACCTCTTGTTCTTGGAATATGCCGGCAAGACTAGAGGCGCGGTGATGAAGGAATCCAACCTTCGTTCGGCAAAGGGCGTTCGCGAAATGCGAACGCACCGCCCCTGTAGGAGCTGCCGAAGGCTGCGATCTTTTGATCTTGCTCTTAAAACAACAGATCAAAAGATCGCAGCCTTCGGCAGCTCCTACAGGGGGGTATCTGCGACACAAATGATAGGCATATCAGCCTCGCAAATGCTCAAACAACAACCGGCTCACCGGCGACAACCCCACCTCATCGCGCACCACCACAATCAGCGCGCGATCCGACCAGTCATCGGTCAGCGGCACCGCGTGCAGCCCCAGCGCCTGGCCGAACAACTCATACGCCCGCTGCGGCAAAATCCCGATGCCCATGTTGGCCTGAACCATCCGGCACACCGCATCAAACCCTGGCACATGGATGCGAATGCGCAGGACTTTGCCGGCCTGGCGCGCCGCCGCGTGGGTGCGCATGTTGATCGAACTGGCGGCGTGCAAACCGACGTAATCACTGTCCAGGGTTTCGGCGAACGCCACGCACGCACGCGCCGCCAAAGGGTGTTCGGGCAACATCACGACGACCAGTTTGTCCTCGCGGTAGAGCACGCTGTGCAGGCCTTTGGTGTCGCTGTCGTTGGAACAGATACCAAGATCCGCGACGCCGTCGAGTACACCCTGAATCACCCCGGCGCTGGGCCGTTCTTCCAGATCGGTCTTGACCTGCGGATGCCGCGCCGAGAAGTCGCGCAGGTCTTCGGGGAGGAACTGAATGATCGCCGACAGGTTCGCCAGCATGCGCACATAACCGCGCACACCGTGGCTATGCTCGCCCAGTTCCAGGCCCATTTTTTCGACGTTGAACAGCATCTGCCGCGCATGGTGCAGCAACGTTTCGCCGGCCGGCGTCAGGGTCATGCCTTTGGCCTGGCGCACGAACAGGCTGATGCCCAGCGCCTCCTCCAATTCCATCAGACGCTTGCTGGCCGCCGACACCGCAATGGCTTCGCGCGAGGCGGCGCGGGTCAGCGTGCCCTCTTCGTGCACGGCGACAAACAGTTGCAGGGTGATCAGATCGAGGCGGCGAATCAGGCTTTTCTGCAGCATGGAAGGCTCGCTGGCGGGGTTCGTTCGAGTCGGCAGGATAGCCCGGTTTTTGTTGAAGTCGGACATGTGATTAATCCGCAGACTTTCGCGGCTTCGCCCTACAAACAAAACTCCATCGCCTCTCAGGATTAGCGGAAACGGCCGATTTTTAGCCGACTTTGCGCTCTGTAAAGTCTGGCAATACACACAAATTGCAACACCCCATGGATCGCTACGCTCAAGGAATGTCGCCTGTGAATCTGCCGTTGCCCAGCCTCAACCTGTATTCCAACTACCGCAAAGTCATTGCCCTGGCCGATTACGATTGGGACATCGCCGAACTCGGCAAAGTCGCCGGGCTCAATGTCCACGTGCAAGGTGCCAACCGCCTGCTCGATCAGTACGGTCGTGAATTGCATCACTTCTGTACCACCTCTTATCTGGGCCTCGACCACCACCCGGCCCTGCTTGAAGGCGCCATTGCCGCGCTGCGCGAAACCGGCAGCCTGCGGGTCGCCAACTCGAAGAACCGCTGCAAACTGGCGATTCTGGAGCAATACGAAACCGAACTGTCGCAGCTGTTCGGTGCGGTCTGCCTGAGCACCTTGTCTTGCAGCGCGGCCAGCGCCGGCATCCTGCCGTTGCTGGCCAGCGGCATTTTCACCGAGGGGCAGCCACCGGTGATGGTGTTTGATCGCATGGCGCATTACTCGATGAATCACTTGAAAGCGGCCTGCGCCGATGAAACCCGGGTGATCACCGCGCCGCACAACGACATGGATTTTCTTGAGCGGACCTGCCAGCAGCACGCCCGTGTTGCCTATGTCGCCGACGGCGCCTACAGCATGGGCGGCGTCGCCAACATGGAAGGCCTGTTGTACCTGAAGGATCGCTATGGGCTGTTTCTGTACCTGGATGATTCCCACGCCTTGTCTGCCGTGGGCCAGCAAGGTGCCGGCCTGGTACGTCCGCGAGTGACGGCGCTGGAGGACGACTGCTTGATCGTCGCCTCACTGGCCAAATCGTTTGGCGCCAGCGGTGGATTGGTCATGTTCGGCAACGCGCGGCAGAAAAAACTCATCCAGCGCTACGGCGGGCCGAGCAACTGGTCGCAAAGTCTCAACTGCGCGGCGATCGGCGCCGGGCGGGCCTCGATCCGTCTGCATCGCAGCGCAGAATTCGCCACGTTGCAGGCGAGCCTGCAGGCTAATATCCGCCTGTTTGACAGCCTGATCAGCACCGAGCAATGCCACAGCAACATGGCCATCCGCCTGATCAAATGCGGCCCGGCGGCGGTGGCCAATCGTATTGCCAGTGAGTTGGCCGAGCAGGGATTTTTCACCAGCGCAGTGTTTTTCCCGGTGGTTGCGCAAGGCAAGGCCGCCATCCGGATTACCCTGCGCGCCGATATGTCGCCAGCACTGATCCGGCGCTTCTGCGAAGTGATGACCGAGCTGTTGCGCACCCACCGTTGCGATGTCGACGACTGAAACAGGGACGATTGATGAACGCCAGCATCACCCTCCTGATCACCTGTAGCACGGTGTTTCTCGCCCAGTTGGGCATGAGCCTTTACCTGCCGGCGCTGCCGGAGATCGCCCGCTCTCTGCAGGCTGAACCTGCGCAGGTGTCGTGGGGATTGGCGCTGTACCTGATCGGCATGGCGCTGCCGATGTTGAGTTGGGGCAGCCTGGCCCAGCGCATCGGGCGTAAACCAGTGTTGCTGGCAGCGTTGGGCATTTACGGGTTGGCCAATCTGGCGTTGCCGTTGGGTTCGACGCTGGAGGCGTTTTTACTCCTGCGCCTGCTGCAAGGTATCGGCGCGAGCGGCATTTCAGTGATGGCGCGGGTGCTGATCCGCGACAGTTTTCGCGGTGATTTGCTGGCCAAGGCGTTGTCGTGGATTTCGATTTCATTCGTGGTGGCGCTGGGCATCGGCCAGTACCTGGGCTCGATCATCGAGGTGACGCTCGGGTGGCAGGCGATCTTCTATTTGCTGGGCGTAACGTGCCTGTTGATGACGCTGATCGTGTCGCGTGTGCAGTTTCCGACACTGGCCGACGAACCGGCCAGCGCCTCATCCTGGTCGGTCTACCGGCAGATTTTGCTCGATCGGGCGTTCCTGCTGCCGGCACTGGCCGGAGGTTTTGGCTATGGCGTGATCATCGCTTTCAACACGGCAGCGCCACTGATTCTGCAGGGGCCGTTCGCCTGGTCGACGGTGGATTACGGCTTGCTCGGCTGGCCGATCAGCGCGGCGTATTTTCTTGGTGCGCTGGCGGTCAATCACTTCGTGTTGCGCACCGGTCAGGCGTGGTTGATGACCGTTGGCGTCGGTCTGGTGTTGGCGGGTAGCGGCGTGATGTTGCTGGGCAGTCTGGCGGCCAGTTCCATCGCGCTACTGTTTTGGCTGCCGTATTGCGTGGCGGTGTTCGGGCAGTCGTTGAACTACCCGATCAGCCTGTCACGCGCCAACGATGGCGCGCCGATTGCCGGTGCTTTTGCGATGGCGCTGAGCGGCTTCATTCATCAATTGATGGCGGCGATCATTGGCGCGATGGCCAGTCTGATCGCCAGCCCAGAGGCGTGGCCGTTGTCGCTGCTGTGCACGATGCTGGCCGTCGGCGCGATGCTCTGCGTGAAGTTCGCGCCGGGGGATGGCAAGGGTTAGAAGGCGTTGCGGAAGATTTCCTCGATTTGCCGTTGGTCCGCCGCGCGCGGGTTGGTGATGCCGCAAGCGTCTTTCAGTGCATTGGTGGCGAGGATCGGGATGTCGCTGAGTTTGGCGCCAAGTTCGCGCAGACCGCTCGGGATGTCGACGTCTTTGGCCAAGGTGCGGATCGCGGTGATCGCCGCTTGCGCGCCCTCCTCGGCGCTGAAACCACGAATATCCGCGCCCATCGCGTGCGCCACATCGGTCAGGCGATCCGCACAAACCAGCGCGTTAAATGTCTGCACATGCGGCAGCAGTACGGCGTTGCACACCCCGTGGGGCAAGTCGTAGAAACCGCCCAACTGGTGCGCCATCGCATGCACAAAACCGAGCGAGGCGTTGTTGAAAGCCATGCCGGCGAGGAACTGCGCGTAGGCCATGTTCTCCCGCGCGGCGAGGTCGCTGCCGTCGCGCACGGCTAGGCGCAAATTGTTGCTGATCAGGGTCATGGCCTTCAGCGCGCAAGCGTCGGTGATCGGGTTGGCGGCGGTCGAAACGTAAGCTTCGATGGCATGGGTCAGCGCGTCCATGCCGGTGGCTGCGGTCAGGCCTTTGGGCATCGCGACCATCAGCTGCGGGTCGTTGACCGACAGCAGCGGCGTGACGTTGCGGTCGACGATGGCCATTTTTACGTGACGCGATTCGTCGGTAATGATGCAGAACCGCGTCATCTCGCTGGCGGTGCCGGCGGTGGTGTTGATGGCGATCAGCGGCAGTTGCGGTTTGCTCGATTGATCGACGCCTTCGTAATCGCGAATTTCACCGCCGTTGGTCGCACACAGGGCAATCCCCTTGGCGCAATCGTGAGGCGAACCGCCGCCCAGCGAGACGACAAAATCGCAGCGACTTTCCTTGAGCAAGCCCAGCCCGGACTCGACGTTGGCGATACTCGGGTTCGGCTTGGCGCCGTCGAAAATCACCGAGTCGATGTCCTGCATCGCTAGTTTCTCGGCGAGCATGGTGGCCACGCCGGCCTTGGCCAGCCCCGCGTCGGTGACGATCAGCGCCTTGCGAAAACCGTAGTTGCGAATCGCGATCATGGCTTCGTCGAGGCAGCCGTTGCCCATGATGTTTACCGCCGGAATGAAAAAGGTACTGGTCATGCGCACGTCTCCTGACAGGGGCCGAATCGACTGCTCCGGTTCGGCGGATGCACACAGGATCGACCGATCGGTCACCGTCGATGTTGATCTGGCTCAATGCCCGCTCGTGATAAAGTCGCCGCCCATCAGCCCCTATGTTTTGAGACCGCCTACGCAATGACCGATTTTCTGGATGTCGACGCCAACCTTGAAGACTGGAACAACCTGCGCGCCGCGACCGATTTCAACGGCCTGCTGGTGGGCAATGGCGCCAGCCGCGCGGTGTGGGACGATTTTGGCTACGACTCGCTGTTCGAAAACGCCCGCACCGTGGAAGAAAAACCGCTGAGTGCCTCGGAACTGGCCGTGTTTGACGCGATGCAGACGCGCAGCTTCGAGCAGGTGCTTGGCGCGCTGAAAACCACCAGCCGGGTCAACAAGGCTCTGGCCGTCAGCTCCGCCGCGCCGCGCAATCGCTACTACGCGATCAAGGAAGCGCTGATCAACACCGTGCACGCGGTACACATTCCGTGGCGACTGGTGAAAGCATCGACGCTGGCGACACTCAATGAAGAGCTGGCGCGCTATCGCACGGTGTTCACCACCAATTACGACTTGCTCAACTACTGGGCGCTGCAACATCAAAGCGACGCCATCGATGACTTGTTCAACGGCGCCAATGCGAGTTTCGATCTGAGCGAAAGCGCCACCGCCAAACCGCGTTTGCTGTACCTGCACGGTGGCCTGCACCTGGTGCGCAATCAGGATGGCACGGCGCGCAAACTGACCTCGACCGAGGGCACGTTGCTCGGCAGCTTCGCCATCAACAATACGATCAAGACGCTGGATGACGTGCCGCTGTTCGTCACCGAAGGGCCGAGTGCGGACAAGCTCAAAACCATTCGCAGCTCGGATTACCTGTCGTTTTGTTATGAGCAGTTGTTGGGGCATGACGGCGGTTTGTGCATCTTTGGTCATGCCTTGGGCGAGCAGGATGCGCACATCGTTCGCGCGCTGCGCTTGGCAAAACCGAAGACTGTGGCAATCTCGATTTATCCGCGCAGTGCGGCGTTTGTTCAGCATCAGAAGCGGCATTACGCGCAGGTGTTTGACGGGACGGGGGCTGAGTTGCGTTTTTTTGATGCGAAGACGCATGCGTTGGGCAGTCCGAAATTGTCGGTACCGGTCGAGGTTTGAAGCAAGATCAAAAGATCGTCCGAAGGCTCGGGCCGCGTTCGGACGATCTTTTGATTTCAGGGTTCATTCTTCGGCGCTGTGCACCACCACCAGCAACTGCGCCTGCACCTCGCCGACCGAGCGGATCCGGTGCGGTTTCTGCGCATTGAAATGCAGCGCATCGCCGCGTTGCAGCAGCACTTTCTCGTTCATGAAATCCACTTCCACCTGCCCTTCGTGAACGAACAGAAACTCCTCGCCCAAATGCTCCTTGAAGGTCTTGTCGCTGAACTCGCTCGGCGGATAGATGATGAACGGCAGCAAATTGCGCTCGCTGACCTGGTGCGCCAGCACCGCATACCCCGGGCTCTGATCATTGGCGGCCAGTGACTGACGTTCATGGCTGCGCACCAGGCTGTAGCTGTCGAGGCTGACGTTGTCTTCGGAGAACAATTCCTCGACCTTCACGTTCAGCGCTTTCGCCAGTTTCAACGCGGCAGCAATCGACGGCGTGTTCAACCCGCGCTCGACTTTCGACAGATAACTCTTGGTCATGCCGGATTTTTCGGCCAGTGCCTCAAGGGTTACGCCAAGTTTTTTTCTCAATAATTTCAAACGGATAGACATGCGCAGCGGTTATTCCATCAAGGAAGCGACGATTTGTGCTTGCCAATGACACTTTGTGTCATATAGCCTCTTTCGTGTCATTTGCAATCACCCAAAGGACACAGACATGGCCAAGACATTAGCACTACCCAAAGACCAACTGGTCAAGCAAGCGCTGACCCAGATGCAAAAAAGCCTTGCGGATAATACGTGGACAGACCGGCAAAAGCTGGCTTTGACCTGCCGGATTCTGTTCGAGAACGGTCACGACTCAGGCCTGGCCGGGCAAATCACTGCCCGTGGCCCGCAGCCCGGCACCTATTACACTCAGCAATTGGGCCTGGGTTTCGACGAAATCACCGCGAGCAATCTGCTGCTGGTCAACGAGGATCTGGAAGTGCTCGAAGGTCACGGCATGGCCAACCCGGCCAACCGTTTTCACAGCTGGGTGTACCGCGCCCGGCCGGACGTCAACTGCATCATCCACACCCACCCGACGCACGTTGCCGCGCTGTCGATGCTCGAAGTGCCGCTGCAGATTTCCCACATGGACCTGTGCCCGCTGTACGACGACTGCGCGTTTCTCGAAGGCTGGCCGGGCGTGCCGGTGGGTAACGAAGAAGGTGAATTGATTGCCGGTGCGCTGGGCGACAAACGCGCGATCCTGCTTTCGCACCACGGTCAGCTGTCGACCGGCACGACCATTGAAGAGGCCTGTGTCATCGCTCAATTGATTGAACGGGCGGCCAAGCTGCAACTGCTGGCGATGGCGGCGGGCACGATCAAACCGATCATCCCCGCGCTAGGCCGCGAGGCGCATGACTGGATCGCCAAGCCGAAACGCCACGCCGCCGCCTTCAACTATTACGCCCGGCAGAACCTGCGCCAACACGCCGATTGCCTGAACTGAAACCCTCTTACGGAGACGCTCCCATGTCCAACATTCACGGCATCATCGGCTACACCATCACCCCGTTCAGCGCCAATGGCGAAGGGCTGGATCTGCCGGCACTCGGCCAATCGATTGACCGCTTGATCGCCAGCGGCGTCCACGCCATCGCGCCATTGGGCAGCACCGGCGAAGGCGCTTACCTGAGCGATATGGAGTGGGACCAAGTCGCCGAATTCAGTATCAAGCACGTGGCCAAACGGGTTCCGACCATCGTCAGCGTGTCCGACCTGACCACCGCCAAAGCCGTGCGCCGCGCACGTTTCGCCGAAGCCCATGGCGCCGATGTGGTGATGGTGCTGCCGGCGTCGTACTGGAAGCTCAGCGAGGCGGAAATTCTCGCGCATTACCGCGCCATCGGCGAGAGCATCGGCGTGCCGATCATGCTCTACAACAACCCGGCCACCAGCGGCACCGACATGTCGGTCGAGCTGATTCTGCGCATCGTCAACGCCGTGGAAAACGTGACCATGGTCAAGGAGAGCACCGGCGACATCCAGCGCATGCACAAGCTGCAATTGCTCGGCGAAGGTCAGGTGCCGTTCTACAACGGCTGCAATCCGCTGGCACTGGAGGCGTTTGCCGCCGGGGCGAACGGTTGGTGCACAGCAGCGCCGAACCTGATCGCGCAATTGAATCTGGATCTTTATGACGCGGCCATGGCCGGCGACCTGGATCGGGCGCGCGACCTGTTCTACCGCCAGTTGCCGTTGCTGGACTTCATCCTCAAGGGTGGGCTGCCGGCAACCATCAAGGCCGGGCTGCGTGCAACCGGGCTGGAGGTGGGCGAACCGCGCTTGCCGGTGTTCCCGCTGAACGAGCCCGGCCGCGCTCACCTCAACGACCTGCTGAAAACCCTGCGTTAACTACCCCTGTAGGAGCTGCCGCAGGCTGCGATCTTTTGCTCTTGAAAACAGAATCAAAAGATCGCAGCCTGCGGCAGCT